>JALWJZ010000049.1 GCA_026996855.1 Anaerolineales bacterium | reverse complement strand
GCCCACTCCCACGCCGACCCCCTGAATACCACAGGGGGCGGTTTTCTGCGGAGGGTGCAGCACCCCAAGCCGTATGGAGGCGCCCATGTCCACCATCCCCTGGCAGGAAGCCCTGTACGCCCTGGAAGCAGCCATCCGCCGCGAGGAGGACGACGCCGCGGAAGCAGCCGCCCAACGCTTGATTCAAGGGCCGACGGAGGAAGTGGTCCCCCGGCTGCTGCCCTGGACCCAAGACCCCAACCCAGACCGCCGCTGGTGGGCCTTGCGGGTGCTGGCCGAGATGGACCACCCCGACATACCGGCCCGGCTCCGGGCCGCGCTGCAAGACCCGGACCCCGGCGTGCGCATGGTCGCGGCCCTGGCCCTGCGCCGCCGTCCCGACCCCGACGCCCTGGACGCCCTGCTGGCCCTGCTGGGCAGCCGGGACCGCCTGCTGGCCCATCTGGCCGCGGACGCCCTGGCCGCGTTGGGGCGCCGGGCCACCGACGCGCTGATGCGGGTCGTGGAAGAGGACGACATTCGCACCCGTGCCCAGGCTGTGCGCGCCCTGGCCCAGGTCAAGGACCCCAAGGCCATCCCCCTGCTCTTCCGCCTGCTGGACGACCCTTCCCCCCTCATCACCCAATGGGCGGAAGAGGGCCTGGAACGCCTGGGCATCGGCATGGTGTTCTTCTGGGCGAAGTAATGCCAAAGGAAAGATTGGGGGTGGCTTCGTCCCCACCGTTTTACGTCCGAAGGTGCATCACGGATGGGGATGCGTCGCCGCTTCCCAACCCCCTCGAGTTCGTCCATCCAGCCACTTCAGAAAGGCCCTCTCCTGCTCCACGGCCTGGCACTCGGCCCAGTGCCCGCCGGGACAGCGGTATGCTTCCTCGTGCATCAGGCACAAGAAGCGCCCCCACCCGGTTTCGCCGTTGCAAGGCTGGCCCCGCAGCCACCCTACGAGGCCCCGGAACGCGAAGGGGAGCAAACCGACCAGGTAGCGCAACAAAAAGCCCACCCGCTGCCACCAACGGGTGCCCCACTGGACCACATGGGTGAGTTCGTGCACCAAAAAAGCCTGCCCCTTTGCGTCCAGGGGCAACGGATCGCGAAAATACACCACCCGGCCCAGGGTCACCGCGCGGGCGCCCAGCACGCGGCACAGCCGCCGGGCCCGAGGGGTGGCCACCTCCAGCACCGCGCGGGAACAGACCTCCACCCCAAAGAAACGCCACACCGCTTCCGCCTCTTGCGGTACCTGCCCTCGGTACCCCGCTTCCAGTAGGGGCACCCTCCCGGGTTGCAAACGGTTTTCGGCAACCATGCGCGGCCCCTTCCACGTGCTCCTATCACTGCTACACGCAATACGGTCGCCCCCTTCCCCAAATGCACCGCCCTGCCTGCCCGATGCAGACGGATACGCCTTCCATTGTAATCCTTCGAGGGAAACCTGCCTCTGGCGCCCAACACGCGTTTTTCAAAATCCAACAAAAGCGGCAAAAACCATCGCATTTCCTCACGGAGACCCAGAGAACACAGAGAAAATTTGGCCTTCTCCAGCAAACACGCCGTGTTCTCCGTGGCTTTGTGTGAGCATTTATTAGAACATGCAAAACGCCTGGGCGCCCAACAAGCGAAACCGAACGCGGTATCATTGGGTTATCCTAAAAAGAAGGAGGGCTGTACCATGCAACCCGGACAACGCACGGCCGTCGTGGCCATCGGTGGCAATTCCCTTATCCCCGACCCCAAACATCCCGACGTCAAACATCAGTGGGAGGCGGTGCGCACCACAGCCCGCCACATCGCGGACATGATTGCCCAGGGCTGGAACGTGGTCATCACCCACGGCAACGGGCCCCAGGTGGGCTTCATTTTGAGGCGCAACGAACTGGCCGCCCACGAACTGCACATGACCCCCCTGGACCTCATCGTGGCCGACACCCAGGGGTCCATCGGCTACATGCTCCAGCAAACCCTGGACAACGAATTCACCCGCCGGCGCCTGCCCCGCATGGCCGTGACCCTGGTCACCCAGACCCTGGTGGACATCAACGACCCCGCGTTCCAGAACCCCACCAAGCCCATCGGCCGCTTTTTGACCAAAGAGGAAGCGGAACGCTTCGCCGCAGAAGGATGGCACGTGGTGGAAGACGCGGGCCGGGGCTGGCGTCGGGTGGTGCCTTCCCCCGAACCCCTGGAAATCATCGAGGAGCACGCCATCCGGGACGCGGTGCGTCAGGGGTGGGTGGTCATCGCCGTGGGCGGCGGGGGCATCCCCGTGGTGCGCAACGCCAAGGGCGAATTGCGAGGCGTGGCCGCGGTCATCGACAAGGACAAGGCCAGCGGCCTGCTGGCCTGGCGCATCCACGCGGACCTGTTCCTCATTTCCACGGGCGTGGAAAAGGTGGCCCTCAACTTCGGCAAACCCAATCAAACCTGGCTGGACCAGATGACGGTGACCGAGGCCAAACGCTACATGGAAGAAGGGCACTTCGCGCCGGGCAGCATGTTGCCCAAAATCCAGGCCTGCGTGCGCTTTGTAGAACGCACGGGCAACCCGGCCCTCATCACCAGTCCCGAAAACATCATCCGGGCGCTCCGGGGCGAAACCGGCACCCGCATCGTACCCGGCTGAAACCGCCCCCACCTTACCACCTTACCGCTTTACCGCCTTACCGCTTTACCGCTGGAGGTGCGCCATGGCTCATCCCTTCCCCCAGTACAACCGCTTCGTGTGGCATCCCACGCCGGAATACACCGAACGCGCGCATCTCACCCGGTTCATACGGCAGCACGGCATCCCGGATTTCGACACCCTCATGCAGCGCTCGGTGGAAGACATCGCCTGGTTCACCGACGCGGTGCTCAAGTACCTGGACATCCGCTTCTACCAACCCTACACCCAGGTGGTGGACCTCTCCCGGGGCAAGCCCTGGCCCAAATGGTGCGTGGGCGGAAAGATGAACATCGTCCACAACCTGCTGGACAAGTACATGGGCACCGAGAAAGAGGACCAGCCCGCGCTTATCTGGGAGGGCGAGGAAGGCCAGACGGTCACCTGGACCTACCGCCGGCTTTATGAGGAGGTCAACCGGGTGGCCAACGCCCTGCGGGAACTGGGCCTGGGCAGGGGCGATGCCATCGGCATCTTCATGCCCATGACCCCGGAAATCGTGGCCGCGATGCTGGCCATCGCCAAGATTGGGGGCATCATCCTGCCCCTGTTCTCGGGCTTCGGCGTGAGCGCGGTGGCCACCCGCCTGGCCGATGCCGACGCCAAGGCCCTCTTCACGGCCAACGGCTTCTACCGCCGGGGCAAGGTGGTGAACATGAAGGCCGTCGCGGACGAGGCCGCGAAGCAGGTGCCCACCCTGAAGCACATCATCGTGCACCGCCGGGTGCCCGATTTCGACGTGCCCATGCAGGAAGGGCGGGACGTGTGGTGGCACGACCTCATCCCCCGCCAATCCCCCGAAGCCGAGACCGCAATCACCGACGCGGAAGACGTGCTCATGGTCATTTACACCAGCGGCACCACGGGCAGGCCCAAAGGCGCGGTGCACACCCACTGCGGCTTCCCCGTCAAGGCCGCGCAGGACATGGCCTTCGGCACCGACGTGCACCCCGGCGACCGCATCTGGTGGATGACGGACATGGGCTGGATGATGGGGCCCTGGCTGGTCTTCGGCGCGCTCATCCTGGGCAGCACCTTCTTCATCTACGACGGCGCGCCCAACTACCCCGATGTGGACCGGGTCTGGGCCTTGGTGGAACGGCACCGGCTGACCCATCTGGGCCTTTCCCCCACCTATGTGCGGGCCATCATCCCCCACGGCCTGGAGCCGGTGAAGAAGCACGACCTGAGCAGCCTTCGGTTCTTCGCCTCCACGGGCGAACCCTGGAACCCCGAACCCTGGATGTGGCTCTTCGAGAAAGTGGGCGAAGGCAAGCGGCCCATCATCAACTACTCGGGCGGTACGGAGATTTCCGGCGGCATCGTCATGGGGAACCCCTTGCGGCCCCTGAAGCCCTGCGGTTTCTCCGCGGCCTGCCCCGGCATTGACGCGGCCGTGTTCGACGAGGAAGGCCGGCCCGTGGTGGGCGAGGTGGGCGAAGTGGTCATCCGCCAGCCCTGGATTGGCATGACCCGGGGCTTCTGGAAGGACCCCGACCGGTACATCCGCACCTACTGGTCCCGCTGGCCCGACGTGTGGATGCACGGGGATTACGCGCTGGTGGACGAGGACGGCCAGTGGTACATCCTGGGCCGCTCCGACGACACCCTCAAGATTGCGGGCAAGCGCCTGGGTCCCGCGGAGGTGGAATCTGTGGTGGTGGAGCACCCCGCGGTGGTGGAATCCGCGGCCATTGGCGTGCCGGACCCGGTGAAGGGCCAGGCCCTGGTGGTGTTCGCGGTGCTCAAGCCGGGGGTGGAACCCACCGACGCGCTGCGGCAGGAAATCCACGACCTGGTGGTGCGGCACCTGGGCAAGCCCATGGCCCCCAAAGCCGTGCACTTCGTGGACGACCTGCCCAAGACCCGCAACGCCAAGGTCATGCGCCGCATGATTCGGGCCGCCTACCTGGGCCAGGACCCCGGCGACACCTCCGCTTTGGTGAACCCCGAGGCGGTGGAGGCCATCAAGCGGGCGAAGTAAGACGATGGCCAGGGGGTGCCTGGACACCCCCCTGGCCATCGTTCCATCTGTGCCATAGGGAGGCGGCCATGGTTCCGCCTCCCTGTTTCGCGAGCACCAAAAGCACATCCTTGGGGAATGAGGAGCCGCCATGCCCAAAACCCACGACGACCTGCGCCGCCTCTGCCAGCGGCTGGACGGCCGGGGCTACAAGGCGTACAAGGCGCTGCAAGGGGAGTACCGCTTCCCCCGTTTCACCCTCATCATCGACCACGTGCAGGCCGACCCCTTCGCCGCGCCCACCCGGGTGCGGGTGCGCATCCCCGCGGCGGAGGCCGGCTTTCCCCCCGACCTGTGGGAGCACCCCTCCCGGCGGGTGGGCGCGGAGCACTACCTGGCCGAGGCCTTCATCGCCCAGGCCGCGGCCCACAGCCGACCCCGGGGCACGGGCCACAGCGGCATCCTGCGCATGGAACCCGTGGGCCAGGCCATGCTCCCCCGCACCGCGGTGCGCCTGGGTCCCCAGGGGGTGGAGGCTCGCTTCACCGTGGGCCTGCCCGCCGCGGGCAGGCGCATCCTGGGCCACGCGGCCGCGCAACTCCTCACCCAGGACCTGCCCCGGGTGGTGGAAGCCAGCCTCTTCTACCGGGCCGTGGACCCGCAGGCCCTTCGAGCCTACGCCGAGGCCGCGGAGGACGCGGACTTCCTCCGGGCACGCCTGGAAACCCTGGGCCTGGTGGCCTTCGTGGCCGACGGCAGCCTGCTCCCCCGCCGCTCCGGCGTGGACGACCGGCCCCTGCCTTCGGGCATCCCCTTCCAAAGCCCGCCTTCCCTGCGGGTGGAGGTGCACCTGCCCAACGCGGGTGTGGTGACCGGCATGGGGATTCCCCAAGGTGTGACCCTCATCGTGGGCGGCGGGTTTCATGGCAAATCCACCCTGCTCCGGGCGCTGGAGCGGGGCGTGTACAACCACAAGCCGGGCGACGGCCGTGAGCGGGTGGTTTCCCACCCTATGACGGTGAAAATCCGCGCCGAAGACGGCCGCTACGTGGCCGGGGTGGACATCTCCGCCTTCATCAACAACCTGCCCCTGGGCCAGGACACCACCCGTTTTTCCACGGAGAACGCCTCCGGCTCCACCTCCCAGGCGGCCAACATCATGGAAGCCCTGGAAATGGGCGCGCGGGTGCTGCTCATCGACGAGGACACCGCGGCCACCAACCTGATGATTCGCGACCGGCGTATGCAGGCCCTCATCGCGCGGGAAAAGGAACCCATCACGCCCCTGGTGGACCGGGTGCGGCAACTTTACACCGAACGGGGCGTTTCCACCGTGCTGGTCCTGGGCGGCAGTGGCGACTACCTGGACGTGGCCGACACCGTCATTGCCATGGATACCTACCGCCCCCTGGACGTGACCCAAAAGGCCCGGGAGATTGCCCGGCGCTTCCCCACCGGCCGGGTGTCGGAAGCGCAGGGTCCCATCCCCCGGCCGGCCCGGGTGCCCCTTCCCCAAAGCCTGAACCCCCGCAAAGGCCGCAAGGAGGCGGTGGTGAAGCCCCACGGCACCCACGGATTGCAACTGGGCACCCAAACCATCGACCTGAGCGCCATCAGTCAACTCGTCGAAACCGCGCAAACCCGCGCCATCGGCCTGGCCCTGGTGTACGCCTGGGAAAAGTACATGGACGGTCGGCGCTCCCTGGCGGAGGTCTGGGCCTTGGTGGAAAAGGACCTGCAACAGGGGGGCCTGGAAATCCTGTGCCGCACCCGCTACCCCACGGGGGACCTGGCCGCGTTTCGGGGCCTAGAATGGGCCGCAGCCCTGAACCGGCTCCGCACCTTGCGGGTGCGCGCCTGACCGAAACGCCCGCGGGGCCTTCTTCCGCCCCCAAAACTGTGTTATCCTTGCCCCGGCACCACTACGACCCACTGACCACTGTTCACTGTTCACTGACCACTGTTCACTGTTCACTGTTGACTGACCACTCCCCTGGAGGGCATCATGCGCACCGTGGAATGGGATTACACCAAGAACTGCCTGCGCCTCATCGACCAGCGGCTGCTTCCCGCCGAGTTTCGGGTGGTCTGCCTGGACGATTACCGCGAAGTGGCCCGGGCCATCCGGGAAATGGTGGTGCGGGGCGCGCCGGCCATCGGCGCGGCCGCGGCCTTTGGCATGGCCCTGGCCGCGTTGCAGGCCCCGGCTTCCTCCCGGGAGGCCCTGTTGCGCTTTCTGGAAGGGGAGGCCGCGGCGGTGCTCAAGGCTTCCCGGCCCACCGCGGTGAACCTGTTTTGGGCCGTGGACCGGGTGCTCAAGGCGGCCCGTCGCGCCACCGGCGGCCCCGACGCGGTGCGGGAAGCCATCCTGCGGGAGGCCCAGCGCATCGCGGACGAGGACGTGGAAACCAACAAGCGCATGGCCGAATACGGCGCGGCCCTCATCCAGGACGGCGATACCATCATCCACCATTGCAACACCGGCGCGCTGGCTACGGTGGATTGGGGCACCGCGCTGGGCGTCATCCGCATGGCCCACGAGCAGGGCAAGCGCATCCACGTGCTGGTGGACGAAACCCGGCCCCGCCTGCAAGGCGCGCGACTCACGGCCTGGGAACTGGAACAGTACGGCATCCCCTACGACATCATCACCGACAACGCCGCGGGCTTCTTCCTGAGCCGGGGCGAGGTGCAAAAGGTCTTCGTGGGCGCGGACCGGGTCGCGGCCAACGGCGACGTGGCCAACAAAATCGGCACCTACATGCTGGCCCTGGCCGCGTTCGACAACGGCGTGCCCTTCTATCCCGTGGTGCCTACCTCCACCATCGACCTCTCCCTGCCCGACGGCTCGGCCATTCCCATCGAGGAGCGGGACCCCGCGGAGGTGCTGGACATCCAGTACCGGGGCCGTCCGGCCACGCCCAGGAACGCCTCGGCCCGCAACCCCGCGTTCGACGTAACGCCCCATCGCCTGGTCACGGCCATCGTGACGGAATTCGGCGTGCTGCGCCCGCCTTTTGCCCCCGAACTGAAGCGGGTGGTGGCCCTGGCCGAAGAAGAACGCCGACGCCGCGAGTCTGGGGGCTGATTTCCTCACCCTGGACCTTGGCTTTTTGAGGCGGGCCAAGCCTGTCTCAAAAACAGGGAGGTTGCCCATGTCCGCGCACGTGGTGCTTTCCGGGTCCGTGTCCTTCGACTACCTGATGCGCTTCCCCGGCGCTTTTCGGGAGTACCTGCCCAAGAACAACGCGGAGCCTTTCGCCCTTTCCTTCCTGGTGGACCAGTTGGTCCGGCGCTACGGCGGCGTCGCGGCCAACATCGCCTACACCCTGGCCCTGCTTGGGGAACGGCCCACCCTACTGGCCGCGGTGGGGGAAGACTTCGACACCTACCGGGAATGGCTGGAATCCCACGGCGTGGACACCTCCGCCGTCAAAGTGGTGGAAGGGGAGCACACCGCGTCCTTCTTCGGCGTCAGCGACCTGCACCAATCCCAACTGGGCGTGTTCTACATCGGGGCCATGATGCACGCCCGTACCCTCTCGGTGCTGGACCTGCCCGCCCGCCCCGACCTGGTGGTGATTTCCCCCGACGACATGGAAGCCATGCGCAAACGGGTGCAGGAATGCCGCGCCTTGGGCATCCCCTACTTTTACGACCCCGGCCAGCAAATCGTGCGCCTCTCCGGGGAGGACCTGCGGGCCGGCATCGAGGGCGCGACCGCGCTGTTCCTCAACGAGTACGAGGCCAAGCTGCTGACCAAGAAGACCGGCTGGAGCCTGGAGGACTGGCGGCAACGGGTGGACTTCGTGGTGGTGACCTATGGGCCGGCAGGCTCCCGCATCTACACCCGGGAAGAGGAGCACGCGGTTCCCATTGCCCCGCCGCGGCAGGTCTCTGACCCCACAGGCGCGGGAGACGCGTATCGAGGCGGCTTCCTCAAGGGATACCTGCACGGCCTGGACCTGCCCACCTGCGGACGCATGGGCGCGCTGGCCGCGGCCTATTGCGTGGAGGCCCAGGGTCCCCAAAGCCACACCTTCACCTGGGAAGCGTTCCGCGAACGCTATCGCGAGGCCTTTGGGGAAAGCCTGCCATAATAGTTTTTGGGAGTGCGGTGCCTGGGCACCGCTTTTGATTCCAAAGCGGCACCAAGGTGCCGCACGCCAAAAAGAGGGCCCAACGATCTTTTTTGGGAGTGCGGTGCCTGGCCTGGGCACCGCTTCTGGTTCCAAAGGGACGCACGCCAAAACGGAGCGCTTTCGGCTCTCGCGCGCGAAGCCACCCACCCGCGGCTACGCTCAGGATTCCTGAATCACCCCCGTCACCAGGAGCAGGCCCAGAAGGACCAGGACGAGGCCGATGACCCCGTAAAAGATGCGCGCTCCGGTGCGGCCAAACAAGCGCACGAAGAAGCGCACTTTCCGATGGTTCATGAACCATTCCCAATTCAACACCGCGGCCAGGAAGGCGAACGCGCCGCTTACGATGAACACCCAACCCATAGGACCCACCTCCACTGTAGACACCCCTGGGAACCTAAACCCCCGGGCGCCTGCTTTTTGGGAGTGCGGTGCCTGGGCACCGCTTTTTGATTTCAAAGGGGCACCGAAGCACCACGCTCCAAAAATCCGCTCATCCGCCCATTCACTCATTCGCAGTTGTCCGGCTTCTTTCCCGTGACGTAAATGTAAAACAACCCCTTGCCCAGGGCAAAGCGCTGGTCTTCCAGAAGATACCGATAACCCGGCTTGCTCGCCCCCTGGGGGTCGTGTTCCCGGCGCCACTCCCAGGCCCGGCGGGCGTAGGGGGTCACATCCACCACCCGCACCTCCGTAAGTCCGGCCTCGGTCATCCATTGCCGGAAATCTTCCGGTGTTGCCTCACACAGGTAGGTCAGGCCCACCTGGGCCAGGGCGCGTCGCACCTCCTCCGGGTACGGTTGCGGCGTGATGACATTCGATGAATAACGCCTCAACTTGCAAGTACCGGGGCGATGCAACCGGGTCGAACAAGGAGGGCCGCGCCCCCTTCACTTCCACACCTCTGGCCACACGCCCAGTCCCTCTTCTTTCGCCGCCGCCCACAACTCCCTGTCAAAGGTGGCCAGCATCACCGGGTACCCCAACCCCTCCTGCCATGCCAACGCCGCCGCCAAATGTACGGCATCGTATCCGCGCAACCCATGCGCCCACGCCAACTCCCCCGCATACCTCACGACCCCTTCATCCACCCTCACCCGCACCCAACTTTCCCACACCTCCCCCAATACCCGCACCGCTTCTTTCGCCTCTTCCTTCGCCAAATACCCTCTCCGCACACTTCGCGCCAGCGCGGCCACCATCTCCGCCCACGTCACCACAGCCGTCCCCAACACTTGCGCCCTGCTCAACATCTCCCGGGTCGCTTCCGTCCCTGCTTCCTCCACAAACAACTTGACCAACGCGCTGGTGTCCGCGTACACCATCATTCCCGGTCCTCCACCACCAAATCGCTCACCGGCTTGGGACCTCGATTTTCCGCCACCACCGGAGGCAACCGGTGAGCAACCCCGTTCCACTCAACGGCACCTTTCGCTACCAAATCCCATAACCGCTCTTCCACCTCGGGGGGCAACGTCCGCTCGCTATCCCGCACCACGGGAACCAGTCGGGCCACAGGCTCTCCTCGCACCGTCACCACCACCGTTTTCCCGCTCCGAACCATCCGCAAATAGTGCGCCAGCCGGTCCTTCAACTCCCGCACGCCCACTCTATCCATACTTCACCTCCGTTGCCCAAGCCATGTGGCCTCATTGTAGCAAAAGAGGCCACCTCCTACAAGGACACGCCTGACGCGTCGCGTTTTTCAAAATCCAACAAAAGCGGCAAAAGCCATCGCATTTTCTCACGGAAGCACAGAGAACACAGAGAAAATTTTGATCTGCTCCAGCGAATACTCTTGCTCACCCCTGCTGGGGGAAGAAATCCCGCCCGGCGTAGCGGGCCTGCTTCCCCAAATCTTCCTCGATGCGCAGCAGTTGGTTGTACTTGGCGGTGCGGTCGCTGCGCGCCGGCGCGCCCGTCTTAATCTGCCCCATGTTCAGGGCCACGGCCAGGTCCGCGATGGTGGTGTCTTCGGTCTCGCCCGAGCGATGGGAGGCGATGGTGCCCCAGCCCGCGCGCTGGGCCAGGGTCACGGCCTCGAAGGTCTCGGTCAGGGTGCCGATTTGGTTCACTTTGACCAGCAACCCATTGCAGGCCCGCAACCGAATGGCCTTACGCACCCGCTGGGGATTGGTCACCAGCAGGTCGTCGCCCACCAACTGTACCCGATGGCCCACGGCCTGGTACAGGGCCTGCCAGCCTTCCCAATCGTCCTCGGCCATGCCGTCTTCCAGGGAAACGATGGGATACTGCTCCACCCACTTCTGCCAGAAGGCCACCATCTCCTCGGAGGTCAGATGACGGCCCTCCTTGCGCAAGTGATAGGTGCGGGTTTCCGGGTCGAAGAGTTCTGAGGCCGCGGGGTCCAGGGCCAGCACCACCTGCTCACCAGGCCGGTAGCCGGAGCGCTGGATGGCTTCCAAAATGAGTTCCAGGGCCTCCTCGTTGGCCTTGAGGGGCGGTGCGAAGCCACCTTCATCCCCCACCAGGGTGGGGTAGCCCCGGTCCTTGAGCACCTTCTTGAGGGTGTGGTAAATCTCCGAACCCCAGCGCAGGGCCTCGGCAAAGGTGGAAGCCCCCACGGGGGCAATCATGAATTCCTGCATGTCGGGCCCCTGCCACCCCGTATGCGCGCCGCCGTTGAGGATGTTCATCAAGGGTGTAGGCAGCACGTGGGCGTGCACCCCGCCCAAATACCGGTACAGGGGCAGCCCCACGGCCTGGGCCGCGGCTTTGGCCACGGCCAGGCTCACGCCCAAAATCGCGTTGGCGCCCAGGCGAGATTTGTTGGGCGTACCGTCCAGTTCCAGCAAGGTCAGGTCGATTTCCCTCTGGCGCAGGGCCTCCTTCCCCACCAGGGCCGGCGCGATGACGGTGTTCACGTTGGCCACGGCCTTCTGCACACCCTTGCCGTGAAAGCGCCGGGGATGGCCGTCTCGCAGTTCCAGGGCCTCGTGCACGCCGGTGGACGCGCCCGAGGGCACCGCGGCCCGACCGAAAAAGCCCCCTTCTAGGCGCACGTCCACCTCCACGGTGGGGTTTCCTCGGGAATCCAAAATCTCGCGAGCGTGGATGGACACGATTCCGGGCATGGTGAGCCTCCTGTGGGGAATATGCGAATGGGCGAATTTGCGAATTTGCGGATGGGCGAATGAGCGAATTTGCGAATGGGCGAATTTGCGGATTTGCGGATGTGCGGATGTGCGACGCGTTTATGTGGAAAAAGGGAAATCGGCGTCGATGCGGGCCAGGACCGCTTCCAGCCAGGCCTGAAGGCGGCGCCCATCTTCCAGCACCAGGGTCTCGAAAGGTGTATCCTGGCCCCGGCAGGCCAGACCCAGGGCCGCGGTGGGCAGGCCGGCCTGCACCCAGGGCAGGGGATGCCCTCCACGGGGGCCCTGGGGAAGGACCACCGCCTGGTGGTCCTCCGGGGCCGTGGCCTGCAAAACCTGCACCCAAGCAGGATGGGCCACCCAACCCGGTTCCCGGAGCAGCAACACCGGCCCACCGCCCAGGCGGGGGTGCTCGGCAGGGGCCTCCGGCTCCCTGGCGGGGAAGGTGCGCAACATCAACGCGGCCTGGGGCGCCAAACGCCATGCGGCCAGGGCCGCGCCGCGCGTGGGCACCCCTTCCCGCACGGCCAGCAAGCCGTACACCCGCACTTTCTTCGGGGAAAAGCGGGCCAGCACCTCCAGCATCATCCAGGCCAGGGCCCGATGCAGCCCCCGGCCCACCAGGAGCCCCGCGTCTTCGTGCCCGGCCGGGGGCGTATCCCAGGCCAGCACATCGCCCACGCGGAAAGCCCCCTGCCAGGCCTCCAGGTAAACGTCTTCCCAGCCCTTCGCGGGGTCCGTGGAGGGTTTCCAGCGCAGAGCGCCCGTCGCGCCCTGCACGCTGCGCACCCGGGCCGGCACCCGCCCGTGGGGCCTGGTTTCCACGCGCAGAGGCGTCACCCGGGCCAGGCCTTCCTCGTCCACGTGGGAAACCACCAGCCCCGGCTCGTCCAAAGGGGCCACCAGCAAAAGCGAAATGGGGGCTTCCTCCGGGCCGACTCGCACCCAGGCGTTGCCCAGCGCGTCCCTTTCCACGGGAAGACCCAACCCCCGGGCATGTGCCACGACCCGCTCCATCAGGGCATTTTCATACCCCGAAGGGGAGGGAACCGCCAACCACGTCAACAATCCGTCGGGTTTCATGAGGAAACACGCTACTCCCGTCGCAAGGTTTCATCGGGCGAACCGCTCTCATTATACTCCCGGCATGCACGGCATAGGGTATACTTGCCCTGGTAGGAGGGTTGCCTCATCGCCCTTCGCAAAAGGGTCGCGTGCTCCGCTTGCACCACGTCCCATCGGGAGGGACCGACTATGTTCCTGAACCGCTGCCCTCACTGCTTGAAGCCCATCCACGTGCCCGCGGGCGATTGCCCCCATTGTGGCGCCCATCTGGACCTGACTCCCGAACAGGCCCTGGAGATTTTGCGAAAGAACCCCGCGGTCAAAGCCATTCGCATCATTGTGAACAGAGACGCCTGTGCCGCGTGCATGTACGTAGAAGGCACCTACCCGCCCGACCAGGTCCCCCTGCTGCCGGTGCCCGATTGCTCCCACCCCCTGGGGTGCCGCTGCTATTATGAGCCGTTGCTGGACGATATCTTCCCGTAGGCCGCACCTTGCTTTTGCAGCCAATCGGCCACCCAGGCCCGGGCCTGGTCCGGGGTGGTGACCTGACCCACCACCTGGGCCTCTTTCAGGGCTTCCAGCAGGTGGCCCACCACCGGCCCGGGCGTCAACCCGAAATCGCGAATGAGGCTTTCCCCGGAGAGCAAAGGCCGGGGGGTGACCCAATCGTCCCGGTGCTCCCACCAGGCTTCCCACATACGGCGCACCACGTCTACCTCGTGTTCCCACAAGGCCCGTTCCAGATGCAACCCTTCCCGGGCCGCGACGTTGGCCAGGTGCACCAGGCCCACGGCCACGCCGGCGTCGCCGGCCTCGCGATAGAAACGGTACAGGTCCAGGGGCCGGGGGAGGTCTGCCGGAAAGCGCTGGGGCCACATGTGCCACCGGACCACCCGCCGCAGCCAGCGCACCTCGGCCCGGGCCAGGCGCAAGGCCCGGGCCCGTTCGGCCATGCGCACCGCGCCCCCGCGCGCGTGGGCCTCGGGGTCGGGGTGGTGGGGAAGGCGAATCTTGCCCACGTCGTGGTACAGGGTGGCCAGGACGAGCAACGCCCGCCGGGGCCGGAACCCGGCCAGGGAGGCCCGCAGATATTCGGCCAGGCGCTGCCGATAGCGCCCCAGGCGCCAGGAGACCTGGGCCAGGTGGACGTTGGCCACTTTGTCGGGGTCGTAAGGCGGCAGCAAAGCGTCCAACAGGTCCTGCAGGCGGTCCAGGGTGTGCAGGCTGTGCTCCCACAGGTCGTCCTGGCCGTAGCGGGGAGGCAGGGGCACCCCCGGCATCGCCGCGGCCTCGGGAAGCGCGAAGTCCAACGCCCCCAGGCGGGCCAGCAGGCGCAGGGCGGCACTGACTTTTCGCAAACCGAAAACGCGGAATATCTCGTCCCGCAAGCGCTCCACCGAAACCCGACTCAACAGAGGTACGGCCTTTCGCATGGCCTTCTGGGTTTCGGGTTCGATGTGGAAGTCCAAATCCAGGGCCAGGCGCACGGCCCGCACCACCCGCACGGGGTCGTCCGCGAAGGCGTGGGGGGTGCAGGCCCGGATGCGCTTGTCCAGCAGGTCCTGCAGGCCGCGGGTGGGGTCCACCAGGCGGTCGGGGTAAAGGGGATCCAGGGCCAGCGCGTTGATGGTGAAATCCCGCAGGCGCAGGTCCTCTTCCAGGGTAGGGGCGCGATAATCGGCAAAATCGAGGATGCGTACGCCCTGGGGCGTTTCCAGCAACACCCGGGCGATGCCGCGTGCCCGGTCCAGGGGGAAGTAAGCCGCGTTCAGATGCCGGGCCACCTGGCGCGCCCAATGCAGCGCATCCTTGGGAAGCACGAAGTCCAGGTCCACCACCGGACGCTGGAGGAACCAATCCCGCACCGCGCCGCCCACCAGGTGCACGGGCAGGTCCGCGGGCAGGAGATGGCGCACCTCCACGGCCAGAGGCGGCAGGGGTTGCAAGGGTTTCAATCCTCGTCCTCCTGGGGCAGCGGCTTGGGCGGCCGGTAACGGTTGAGGTCGGGCACCGCAATGAAGGGGAGATTGCGCCAGTAGCCGTCCATATCCAGCCCGTAGCCGAAGACGAACTTGTTGGGAATTTCGAACCCCCGGTAGTGAATGGGCACGGGCACCTCACGGCGTTCGGCCTTGTCCAGCAACGCGCAAACCTTGAGGGACTTGGGATGACGCACCCGGAGCATTTCCAGCACCTGGGCCACGGTGTTGCCGGTGTCGATGATGTCTTCCACCAAAATCACGTGGCGCCCGCGGATGCTGGTGTGCAGATCCATGGTCAAACGCACCTCGCCGGGCTCCCGGCGGCCCTTCCCGTAGGACTCAATGGCCATGAAGTCGATTTCATGGGGAATGGTCAAATAGCGAATGAGGTCGGTCAAAAACATGACCCCACCCCGCAGGATGCAAATGAGCAGGGGCAGTTTCCCCTCGTAGTCGCGGCTGATTTCCGCGGCCAGTTCCGCGATGCGCTGTTGCAATTGCTCTTCGGGGATGAGAATCTCCTCCAGATACTCCCGATAGTCCTGCACGGCCCAACTCATGACGACACCTCCTCTTGGTCTTTACCCACGGGCGGCAACACCACATGGTGCGCCCGACAGCGGGGCTCGTAAAAATCGTCGGCTCCGACCAGCACCACTGGGTCGTCGTAGTGGGCGGGCTGGCCGTTGATGAGGCGCTGGGTACGGGTGGCCGGGCCACCGCACACCATGCAAATGGCGTGAAGTTTGTCTACCTGGTCGGCCAGGGCCAGTAGCGCGGGCATGGGACCAAAGGGCTCCCCGCGAAAGTCCAGGTCCAGACCGCTGAGAAGCACCCGAAGGCCCTGTTGGGCCAGGGTTTCCACCACCGACACCAGATCCTGGTCGAAGAACTGGGCTTCGTCGATGGCCACCACCGTGGTATCCGGGCGCACATGGTCCAGGATTTCTCGGGCGTGGGCAAGGGCGCGGGCTTCCATGGAAAAACCCGAGTGGGACGCCACCTGCTGCACCCCATATCGGTCGTCCAGAAGGGGCTTGAACACCTGCACTTTCTGCCGGGCAATCACGGCCCGCCGCAAACGCCGGAGCAACTCTTCGGTCTTGCCGCTGAACATGGGCCCGGTGATGACCTCCACCCAGCCCATACCCCTGGGAGCGACATCCATAGGAGCACCTCCTTCCTGACTCGCCCACATGGCATGGAAGTTGTGAAAATTGTACTGCAAAGCGAGCACGACAAGGTAGAAACGAACAAGGGGCAGCGGCGTTTGCCGCTGCCCCTTGCACTCAAGAAGAAGGTGTGGGGGAAGGCGGGGGTTGGGAGAAACTCACATTGTTCACCATTCGCCAATACGCCTGCTCGAAAGATGGCCATTCTCCCTGAGGGGCCAACCCCACGGCCACCAACACCATACCGTAAGGCGAGGTGACCAGGGTTATCCGACCTTCATACCCTTCCCCTCCCGACATGGTCAGGGTCAGGGGAGCGGTCCATGCCTGCCCTCGGGGGGTGCGCACCGGCTCGATGGCTCCCACCTCGATTTCCACACCCGGCGGCAGGACGATTTCCTCCAGGGCGAAATACACTTCACGCCCCTGAAAGGGACGACCTTGAGGGAGGGGATACGCTGTCAAAAGGATGTACGGCGGCTCGAAGAGCACGTCTTCCATGGTGGAAGGGGCTGTGACGAAAGAGGTTTCCTCGTCGTCTTCCCCCAGCAAAGGAAGCAGGTACACCTGGGGGCGATTCTCCTCTCCCTCTGTCATCTCCGGCACCCAGGCCTGCCATGTAGGCAAACTCCACACCCGTATACCCGTACCGGGAATGTCCACCGGGTAGGCCCTGGGGGTAGGCGTCGAGATGGAGATAGTCGGCGTGGATGGACGTTGAGGGGAACCTAAACCACAACCCCAGAGAGTGGTCAGCACCAACATCGCAAAGAAAAACTTTCTCAACCTGGCCGGCATACGACTTCTCTGCATAGTACATACTCCCTTCTCATGGCTACACTGAGCATAGCCTGGAATCTTCCCCAGAAAGGCTGAAAAACGTGCCTCAAATCCTTATGCCTTTTCAGCACAGCGTCCCTTGATTTTCAAGGAAAGAGGGTGCCCAGAACCCCTGGAAGGGTTCCGGACACCCTCTTCTCCAGGGTTCCTCTTACGCCTTATTCCGAACCGCCCCAATTGTACGTAGGCGTGGGCGTCGGCGAAGCGACCGGGGGCGAGGTAGGCGTAGGCGTGGGCGTAGGCGTGGGCGTAAACGTAGGCGGCGCGGGCACCGTCGGCGTTGGCGTCGGGGTGATGGTGGGTGTTCGCGTCGGTGTAGGAGTAGGTAACACCAACGTCGCGTACACCGTGCATACGCCGTCAAAGGTCAACTCCAGGGTGAATTCGCCAAACAAGGTAGAAACGCCATTGAAATCGGCCCGCCATTGCGCATTCCCACCCGCGGCAAAGGACAGGGAACTGCTCCTTGTCGTAGGAGAAGAGTAATCGTCACCCGAGTAATACCGGGTGCCGTCGAATTGCATCCAGTTCACCCGTGCACTGGAGATGGTATCCACGTCGGGCCATTCCAGTCGCGTATAGGTAAGGGTCACAGGTATTGGGTTGTTATTTTGCACCTGGGCCACCAAGTCATCCCCCGAGGCCGTGAAGGACGAAATGGATATCAAACTACAATTCGGAGTGGGCGTGATCGTTGGCGAAGGCGACGGTGTAGGCGTTCGGGTCGCCGTCGGGGTGATGGAAGCCGTGGGCGTGATGGTGGGTGTCAACGTAATAGTCGGTGTCGGAGTAATGGTTGGTGTCGGCGTAATGGTCGGTGTCAATGTCTGGGTTGCTGTAGCCGTGGGTGCCGGCGTGTTCAGCGTCAAGGACTCCACAATGTCGCACGTTTGAATCACGTTCCCCTGGGCATCGAAAGCCTGGAAACGCAACAGCACGGTGAAGGTACCATACAAGGGGTCGTCCGGACCGGGTCGGTCAAAATCCACCCGCCAGCGCCGGGTTACGTTGCGCGGCAGCAGCAGACCACGGCCGCTGTTGACCTCAGTGGGTGAAGAATAATCATTGCCCGAGTAGTAACGGGTGTTTTGCCATTTAAATTCGTCCACATAATAGCCCGATCCTACAGGGTTCCAGTCCAAGCGGGTGTAGGTCAGTTCGAAAGGTGCTCGCCATTTCGGGCTGGTGTTTCGAATGTACATTTCCAACTGGGCATATTGACGTGCCCGTAAAGGTGTGGTGACGACCAAATCGGAGCAACTGGGTGCGGGCTTATCCAAAATGAAGGTACGGCTGACCCAAGCCGTCTTGCCCCCATCGCTGCTTCGTTGGGCCCGAGCCTGCAACGTGTACACTCCGTTGGGATAACGGCTCCCAAAGCGATTCCACAACCAGTTATACATCCAGTTGCATGTGGCATCACCGCCAAAGGCACAAAACCGGGGAACCGATTCCGTCCGCCATTGGATACTACCTCCGGAGGGACGCAAAATGCGGAACTGAACCCAATCCACGCCGTCGCCGTTGTTGGTCCCCACATTGGGGTCCCAGGCTTCGGCCTCGAAGCGGGTCTGCTCCCGCTCCGCGTTGGTACCGTTCCGCAAGACGACCACGTTGTCCGCGGGCGGCTGCACAATTTCCAGGTGGAAGGGTTCATAAGTCACGGTGTAGGAGCAAGTGAGAGATGGGGAGGATTCAATGCGGAACTGCAAATCCACGGTGAAAGGCGAGAACATCATTTCCCCCGAGGGGACGCGACGCCCCCCACGACGAAATTCGGCATACCAGGAAGCGTCGGTGCGCAATTCGGGCAGGGTCACGGAACTGGACGCCGAAGCCGGGGGCGAGGCATCGTCACCATTGTAGTATCGGGTACCGTTGAAGACGAACTTGTCGGCATACGCACCGCTCAACGTGGCGGCGTCCCAATTTACCGTGGTCTGTATCAGCGTAATGGGGAAGGTGTTGTGATTGTCCACGAACGCGTATACCCGACCTGCATCCCAGGAATAAACGTAAGCACCGTCCACCTGGATGAGGTCACAACTGGGCGTAGGCGTGGCCGTAGGGGTAGGAGAAGGGGTATTTGTCGGCGTATGGGTAAACGTAGGGGAAGGGGTATAGGTAGCCGAAGGCAAGGGTGTGGGAGAAGGCAAAGCGATGGTGGGTGGCAGGTCAATTTGGCCCTGCACCCGGAAGCGTTCCAGAATCGCCTCCCGTTCCGCGTGCAAGGTCACCGTCGGCGCGATGTCGCGAAGGAAGGGCGTGATGAATTCGAACTCATAAGTCACTGCGACCAGAACTCGGGTCTCATAAGGCGCGTCCAGTTCGCCAGCCGTTTCGTTGGGCAAGCAGCGCGGCGGCGACGTATCCGAAGGGGGATGGTACACCCCGCCGGGGTTGGCACATACGGTGACCTTGAAGTACTTGGGTTGTTTCCATCCCGCCAAAGGGTCCTTGGCCAGCCCCCGGGTGAGTTCGTCAACTCGGTGCTTGATGGAAGGAAGCCGGGCGGCGTCGATTTCGTTGAATTCCGGATCCAGATTGTCGATGAGGCATGCGTGTCCCAGGCCCCGATCGCCATCGCCGTCGCCGTCGGCGTCGCCCGGCAAATCCATATCCGTACAATAAGTCTGCATAAATTCGCCAGAAGCCGCGTAACGGGCGCCCTCCTGGGCCGCGTTGGTGACCAGCACCCAGGCATGGAAAAGACGCCCGTACTCAATGGTGCCCAGCAACAAAAGCAAGGCAATGGGCAGCACCAGGGCAAATTCCACCAAGCCCTGGGCCGATTTCCAAAAACGCCAACGTGTGCGCATACGCTTCCTCCAAAACATCATGTGTCTGCTAAATTAGTGCGAAATACGGGTGAAAATGCGTCGAGCAATTTCATCGAACACGGCTCGCACATCGGAACCGGACTCAATCCAGAAGTAATTCCCACACTTTTGCTTGGTGCCGGTCGGCACAAAAGGCTTCCCCTGACTCTGGCATACGTCGGTGCGGGGGTCGTTGTCGTCGCCTAAAGCAGCCGCATAACGCAAGAACATGGCCCCGGAGGGCGGGTCACCCGATTCGCTCACGTCGGTACTCACCACTTCCTCGCCGATGCCGATGGCAAACAGCACGGCCTCCATGCCCTTGGTAGCACACCCCCGGGCCGAGGCCTCCGTGGCATCGTTGGGGCAACCAAGGGCATCTACGTAGTAGTAGGCATAATCTTCGGCATCAAACGCCGGGTCCGAAGTACTGGTGCGCCGTGAAGGCACCCAGCGTCCACCGCTCAAATGGGCCACGTCCAAATCTCGACATTGCCCGTAGTCGGGAATGCCCCAACTGGGATGCCTCCACGAATATTGCGTATCCTGGGGACAATACCCGAAAGGCAACTGGTTCTTCTCGTTGGAATCCAGGACGTCCTTCCATTCCAAGATATCCGTGTCGTCAATGGGCGGCTCGTAACCGTCCATGTCCGCAAAAGTGGCATTCGGCACGCCTGTGGTCAACAGAACCACGACCCGCAAGGCATCGGAACGGAAATCGGTGCTCAGCACGGATTGCGCCAATTTTAAGGCACCGCCCAAATTGGTGCTCATGCAGGTGGAAATATCGTTGACACCCGCGGCCAAAGGAAGACACACGTTGCGCACATATTCGCAAGGGGGATCATGTGGGCCGGCACATACCTCGCCGCCCAGGGTGCCATCTCGCGTATACAAACGAGCGCTTCCCGGCCATTCAGGGGCGCCCGCATCGATCCACTCCTTGGCCGTCACACCCGGGTCGTACACCCGCAACGCGTCCAGTTTAGCCAGAACGTCGCTGCGTTTGCGGAACCAGGGCTTACCGTTATTGTTGAGTACCACAAACGTGCCTCGAAAACTGGACGGCTCGTTTTCCCAACCGGTGGAAAAGACCACCAATGCCATCCGATCCTGTTCCAAGCAGTTGTTCGGGTCGGTGGGGTCGGCGCAAGAAAGATCCAGAATTTTGTTGGCGAATTGTTTGGCGGCCGAACGAATGTATTCAAAGGGGAGGCACCCATTGGTAAGATCGTTGGGATACTGATTACAAGTGTAGGGGTCGTCCAGTTCGTGGTCCGGCTTGGTAGGGTCGCCGTGCCCGTATGCCAGGGAGCTGGAAATATCGATGATGAGCACCACGTCCATGGCCGCAGATTCCCCCACAGCCGCGGCCGTCACGGTGATGGTTTTGATACCGAACAAACGTAGAAAAGCCGTGTTGTACGTCACCTCGGCCTTCACCCATACCTTCTTCCGCTGCCGGGGGAAGCAGATGTACTTGTCCGGTACCTCGTTGATATCGGTGGCAGGGTCGTCACACACTGGAGGGCTGTTGTCAATAGAAGTGACCACTTCAACGTGGGAAACGTCAAAGCCGTTGAGGGCCAGTACCTCTTTAGCCGCCCGCTCCATACCGTTCCGCATCTGGCTCACATTGGTGTACTGGCCTCGGAAGTGGGACGCGGCCGCAATGGCTGCCGCGTCCACCGCCCGGCGCAACTGGGCGCGGAAGATGAGGTACTGGGCCAAATCCAACGCGAACCCGGTGAAGGCCAGCAACACCAAGGTGCCCACGGCCAGGATGACCATAATCTGAGCCCGGGAGTGACGTGGAGCACGACTGCGCAAGTACATAGGACTCACCCTCGAATCAAAACGGTATGACCAAACAACGGTGCATCATCACGGCGTCGGCGTCGGCGCGGCCGAGTACAGAGGCATGAAAACATAGGCATACAAAGGCAGGGGATCGGGCACGAAGGCTTTGAGCCAGGGCAAACCCAATTTGTGCTTGTAACTGTAATACACTTCGACCAACACGTACCCCGCACTGGTATGCGTCACCCCCTGAGACGCAATCATGTTCTTGACATCGGCATTGGAAAACCGGGAAGAGCGGGTGCCGTAGTAACTCCAAAAACCGCTGGGGTTGGGGTGCCGGTCCGTGACCACGCTGGACGTACCTTCGGTAAAGGTGAACACGGAAATGACGATGTCATCGCCCAGGGTTGGGTCCAACCGAATGCTGGGCACGTGGCGTTCCAAGTTCTGCTCGGCCAGACGGGATATTTTGCAGTAGAAGTCTTCGTTGCACACGGTTTCATCAAAACTGGCCGACAACCGATCGCACACCGCGTCTTTGGCATTCCAGGGATGGCATTCGGAACGCAAAAAACGATGGTCGTTATCCACGGCAAAGCGGGCCGCGTTGCGAATGGACATCACCATGTTGCTGTAATCCAGCATCCAGAAGCCGAACTCCACCAGGCCCGAAAGGATGAGCAACAGGATGGTCAGCATTAAAGCCATTTCCACCAGGCTCTGGGCCGGTGAACCTCTTTTACCAAACCACGAACGCCGGGAGCCCTGCTCCCGAAGCCTTTGCACTTTCATGGGGTGAAACCCTCCCCGTTACCCTTCCCACAGGAACGGTGAGTACGGAATCATTATACGCTTTTTCTGAGGGTGGGGAGCATCCAAAATAAGGGCCTTCGATGAGAAAATTCTCACCGTAACAGGCGTTCCAGGAGGGATTGCAGTTCCTCTTCAGAGAAATAGTGCAGCACAATGCGGCCCCGGTTCGCGTTCCCCCGGATGTCCACCCGGGTGCCGAAGCGCCGTTCCAACCGGCGTGCGACCTCGCGCAAGTGAGGGTCGGAAGGCTCCTGCCCGGCCGACGCGCTCGAAGGAGAGGGCGCATCCTGCTGGAGCCACCGACGCACCAGAGCCTCGGTCTGGCGCACGGTCAGCCCCCGGCGGCGGATTTCCTCCAGTGCCCGGGCCTGTTTCTCGCCGGGCAGGGCCAGCAAGGCGCGCGCGTGGCCTTCCTGAATTTCCCCGGCCAGGAGCGCGGCCTTGACCTCCTTGCTCAGTTTGAGCAGGCGCAGGGTGTTGGTCACCGCGACGCGGCTCTTGCCCACCCGGCGGGCGATTTCGGCATGGGAAAGGCCGAATTCCTCGTGCAACTGGCGGTAGGCTTCGGCTTCTTCCAGGGGGTTCAGGTCGGCCCGCTGCACGTTCTCCACCAGGGCCAATTCCAGCCGCTCCCGCTCGGTGAGTTCCCGCACCAATACGGGCACCCGCTCCAGCCCCGCGGCCCGGGCCGCGCGCCATCGCCGTTCGCCAGCCACCAGGATGTACGTCCCCGGTCGTTCCCCCCGGGTCACCAGCAGGGGTTGCAACACCCCGTGCTCGCGAATGGACGCGGCCAGTTCTTCCAGGGCCTCGGGGGTCATGTGCTGGCGGGGTTGCCGGGGATTGGGGCGGATGGCATCCAAAGGTACGTAGAGAATACCCCGGCCGCTTTCCCCCGAGGCTTCTTCTTGGGGAAGGAGAGCGCTCAAACCTCGACCTAATCCAGCGCGTTTGCGAGACATGGGTTCCTCGGCAGTGAGCAGTCGGCGGTCAGCGGTCGGCAGCCGTTGCGTCGGCGGGCGGCGGTCAGCGGTTTTGGGCGGCCAGGCTGGGCTGGCCGGGACGCACCGGCGGCGCGCTCAGGCCGTCGCCTTCCAGAAGTTCCCGGGCCAGCATGGCATAGGCCCGGCCTCCCAGGGAGCGGGGCGCGTACACGCTGATGGGCAGGCCGTGGGAAGGCGCCTCGGCCAGGCGCACGCTCCGGGGAATGAGGGTACGGAAGACCTTGTCGCCGAAGAAGTCGCGAATTTCGCGAACCACGTCGTTGGCCAGCCGGGTGCGGCCATCGTACATGGTGATGACCACCCCGCGGATGTCCAGGTTCGGCTCCAGGGCCGACTGCACCCGCCGCAGGGTTTGCATGAGCAAACTCAGGCCTTCCAGGGCCAGGTATTCGGCCTGCACGGGAATGATGACCCCGCCGGTGGCCGCCACCAGGCCGTTGAGGGTGAGCAGGCCCAGGGAAGGGGGACAGTCGATGAAGATGTAATCGAAACGCTCCAGCACCGGCTGCAACGCACGGCGCAGTTTGGTCTCCCGGGCCAGTTCCCCCACCAGTTCCACCTCGGCACCGGCCAGGTGGGGCGAAGCCGGCAATAAATGCAGGTTCCATTTGGGATTGCGCAACAGCAGAGTACCCACCGGCGCCGCGCCGATGAGGGCCTCGTACGTGCCTTGCTGCACGTGGAATTTCTCCACGCCCAGGGACGAGGTGGCATTGGCCTGGGGGTCCAGGTCCACCAGCAAGACCCGATAGCCCCACTGGGCCAGGTAAGCGCTCAGGTTCACCGCGGTGGTGGTCTTGCCCACACCGCCCTTTTGATTCACCAACGCGTACACGCGTGCACTCATAAAATGCGCTCCAGGAAGGCCTCACGGATTTCCTCTTCGGTGGGCACGCCGGCCAAGCCTTCCCGTTCCACGGATTTGGAGGCCAGGAAGGTGGCAAAGGCCAGCGCGTGCACCGGGTCCCGGGTTTCCAGCAGCCGCACGAAGAAGCAGGCCGCAAAGATGTCCCCCGCGCCGGTGGGGTCCACTTCCCGTACCGGAGGCGGGTCCGCGTGGTATTCCCCGCCCTGCCAGTACAAATCCGCGCCCTGGGCGCCGCGGGTCACCACCAGCACCGGCACCAGCCCGGCCAAATCCGCGATGCGGCTCTCGTCGTGGCCCAAGTCTTCGATGCTGAGCACGGCCGCGGCCACCCGGGGCAGCACGTAAGGCGCCTCGGGCCAGGAACCGGTGCGCACCCGCCCGGTTTCGTCCCACTCCCGCATCCAGCCCTGGGGCGTCACCCCGATGAGACCACGGGTGAACAGGGTAACCATGCGGGGGTCCACTTCCTGGGCCACGGGCGCCAGGTGCACGATGGCCGCGCGGCGCCATTCCGGGGGGACGTGGTAACCCTGCAAGCCCGTGGCCACCTCGCGAATCACCTGCACCCGGCCCCGGGCGGTTTCCCGGTTCTCGAAGGTGGTGGTGGTTTCCGAGGGCACCCGATGCACCAACAACGGTGCCAGGGGGGAAAGGTCCAGGTCCTCCGCGCACGCGGTCACCACGCCGACCCGCAGGCCCAGGCGGTGCGCGGTCAGGCCGGCGTAAGCCACCGTACCCCCCAGGCGGTATCCCCCGCCGGGGAGCACATCTCGGGTGACATGGCCGATGACCAGATAGTCCACCATACCGACAGCCCCTCCGTGCCGTCCATTATACCCCAGAGAAAGCGAAAGACGGGCGATGCCCGTAGGCACCGCCCGTCTGCAAAAGACCCTCGCCGCATTGGGCCCTCTAAATCAAATGAAGACGATTTGCGCGCCTTCCGTCATCTCGATGAAATCCGTTGCGGTGACGATGTCGTCCACCACTTCCAGGAAGTCCTCTTTCTTGAGGCCGGCCATGTCCACGGTCATCTTGCAGGCATAGAGTTTGGCGCCGGCGTCGTGGAGCATCTCCAGCATCTCCCGCACCGGGGGCACGTCCAGTTTCTTCATCTTGCCCTTCATGAGCGCGGTGGCGAAGGCGGTCATGCCGGGGAGCACACCCACGATTTGGGGAATGCCGATGTCGAAGGGAAAGCCCATCATGCCGGTGCGCATGCTGGTGTTGCCCACGGGTGCCAGTTGCAGGTTGTCCACCCGACTCTTGCGGATGAGGTCCAGCCCCCAAAAGGTGAAGAAAATGGTAACGTCCACGCCCACACCCAGCGCGGCCCACCCCATGATGAGCGCGGGATAGGCCATGTCCAGGTCCCCTTTGGAACAAATGAAGGCCATTTTCCGGGTTTGCTCGGCCATGCGTCACCTCCTTTTCGAGCCGGCAGCCGTCAGCCGGTAGCCGACAGCCGTTGGTTCTTTGTCCGTTCGTCGGCAACCGTCCGCTGTCGGCCGACGACCCTCGGCTAACGGCTACCAACGGATCAAATGCACCCCGCCGGCTTGGGCACCCCCGCGATGCGAGCCACCTTCTTGGCCGGGCCGCCGGGGAAGAGTTTGAACAGGTCCTTGGTGGGAATCCCCGCACCCACGGTAATCTGGCGAATGGTGGGCGATTGCCCGTTTTCCTCGTAGAACTTACGTACGAAGTTGATGACCTCCCAATGGCGGTCGGTCAATGCAATGCCCTCTTCCTGGGCGAAGGCTTTGGCGATCTCCGGTGTCCAATCCTGGGGGTTGACCAGATAACCCTCGCCATCGACTTCGACTTGCAGGGAACCGATGGTGCGTACCGGCATGATTCACCTCCTGTGCATAGGGAAAGAGATTTGCGGACCGCGACAAATGCATGCGCCCTCGAGGCATCTGGATGCATCGAACCCATGTTCACGGGTTCGGAGCCGGCAGGGACCGGCCCTCGACCTTGGTTTCACGCACGGCAGCCCATTGGCCCAGAGCCCGGAGCAGATGCAGGCCCAGGGCCAGGCCACGACGCACGTCCGAATCTCGCATGAGGCGCATCAGGCCCAGGAGGGAAGTGTCCAGGCCCTCCTCCTGCCGGGCCTGATCCAGGACCTGCACCAGGGCCTGACGCAGGTGCTGCACATCCTCGGGTTGCACATGGCTCACCAGTTGGTCCAGGGTCTGGGCCAGTTCGCGGAGCAACGCGAAGTACCCCTTCTTCTCCATCTCGTCCAGTTTCTGCACCGTGAGCACAAAGGCATCGTGGGCCACGGGACTCAGGTCGCGCGCCATGTCGTACAAGGTCTCCAGTTCCTGCAACACCCGTTCCAGCAATCGCGCGCTGCGCAGAAAACGCAACCCGAAACGCAGCAGGTCTTCAATCTGCACGTAGGGGCTCATTTCGTCCAGATGCTCCACGGCCAACAGGTAAATGCTCTCCAACACCGGGGAAAGGTCCCGGCTCAGGTCCGTCCACACCTCTCGTTGGCGCCGTATATCTTCCATTTCGCGGGCCAAAAAACCAATCTGTTCGGCCAGCGCGTCCATTTTCGCGTGCAGGGCTTCCAGGGTGGGTGCCTGGGTTGCGGTTGTGGCCATGGTCTGCCTCCTTTCTCAAGCCCATTTCCCGGCCATCATCATCTGGGCGGGCATGGGCAGGCGGCGGCCCTTCATGAGCACGTGCCAGTACAGGGTTCGAAAGAGCATTTTGCCCCAGTGGTTGACCACGCTTTCCTGGAGCAAAGAGAAGGGGCCCAGCCCCGGTAGCGGGAATTTCCCGGGCAAAGGCTCCACATCGTAGTTGAAATCGATGAGCAATCCCCTGCCAAAGCCGGTTTCGATATAGCAATTGGCATGGCCGTCGAAGGTGGGGAGCAACTCCTGACCCTCGATGTAGCGCAGGAAATTGGGCACGAAAGCGTCCACCATGAAGTGGGCCACGGAACCGGCCTTGGAAGTGGGCACATTGGTGGCATCGCCCAGCACGAAGACGTTCTCGAATTGCTGGGAACGCAGGGTGTATTTGTCGGTGGGCACGTAGTTGAGTTCATCGCCCATCCCCGAGCGGGCAATCACGTCGCTTCCTTTGTTGAGGGGGATGGTGACCAGCAAATCGAAAGGCTCCTCCCGCTCGTCGTAGGAAACGATGACCTTACGCTGGGGGTCCACCCGCTCGATGTAGTAATCCGTCACCAACTGAATGCCCCGTTCTTCCAACATATGCCCCAACACCGACGAAGCCCGAGGTTTGGTGAAGGCGCCGGGGAGGGGCGTCACGTACACGATTTCCGTTTTCTCCCGCAAACCGTTTTCCCGCAAGTACCAATCGGCCAGGAAGATGAACTCCAGGGGCGCCACCGGGCATTTAATGGGCATTTCCACGATGTTCAGGACCAAGCGGCCACCCTCCCAGGTGCGCAAGCGACGGGTCAGGCGCAAAGCCCCTTCCAGGGTGTAGAAATCGAAAATATCCCGGTACCAGAGGCCGCCGTCCTTCATGCCCGGCGTTTCTTCGGGCCGGGGGGAAGTGCCCGTGGCGATGATGAGGAAGTCGTAGGAAATGTAGCGGCCGCCGTCGGCCCGGATGCGCACCCGGTTTCTGTCCGGCTCGATGACATCGATTTCGGAAAGCACGAATTCCACCCCGGGAAGGAAGAAGTCCCGCCGGGGTTTGACCACATCCTGCTTCTTGTACAGGTCGAAGGGCAGGAACAGGAAGCCGGGTTGATAGTAATGGGTCCGTTCCTGGTCCACCACCACAATGCGCCATTCGTTCAGGTCCAGTTCCTGGGCCAGCCGGTTGGCTGCCATCGTACCGGCGGTACCGCCTCCGAGAATCAGTAGTGTTTTGGTCATCCTTGTGCCTCCTTGATGGGTCGTTTTGAAGAAATCGATTCGGTATCTTTCGAAGCCGAATACTCGGCGGTATTCCAATGGAAATGACCCGGGTGTTCGTCCTCGGAAAATCCCGAAAGCACGAACAGCACGTTGGTCACCGTTTGCCCGGCGTTTCGCCAGCGGTGCTTCAAATGGGCCGCGAACAACAGAGAATCGCCCGGCTCCAGGAGATAGGTCTCTCCCTCCACCTCGTATTCCAGCCGACCCCGCAAGCACAGGACGAACTCGTGACCTGTATGGGCCATGAGGAAAGGCCCGCTGCTGGCACCTGTTTCCAGGGTGAGCAAAAAGGGCTCCACCCGCCCGGTGAAGCGCTCGCCACCCAGGCCCTCCCACACGCCCCGGGCGAAGGGCACACGGGGCCGCTGACCGGCTTTGAGGAAGACCACGTCCTGCCGCTGGGATTCGGTCTGAAAGAAGGCGGTGATGGGCACGTTCAACGCGTCGGCCAGGCGATACAGGGTGCTGACCGAAGGCGAGGTGCGTCCGCGCTCGATCATGCTCAACGCATTGGGGGAAAGGCCGCTGGCCCGGGCCAGGGCCCGCAGGGACATCTTGCGGGCCTGGCGCAGTTTGCGTATGCGCTTTCCGATGTCGATGGAGATGGCTTCGTAATCGAGGAAGGTCATAACGCATCGCTCCTGGTGGCCGGGGTGTCCAGTGTCACATGGCCTTATAGTACACTTGACACCTCCTTCTCCCTCAGTCTTACCCCCACGCCCGCCCAAAGACAAGTGAGGTTCGTCACCTTCGGCCCCTTCGCGAGCCAGGAGACCACAGCGAATCCGCGCACTTTCCAGGAAAAATTGAGGAGGCGGCTTCGCCGCCTCCCTTCAAATTTGGCCTTTTTGAAAATAAGGCCGGGTTTGTAGCGATACATCGCTTTGTGAGACCGGGTGAAGGCGGCCTCACCGCCAAAACAAGGTTTGCTTTGATGGATTATCGCCATCTTTTTGTGGTGGGCTTTCGCCCACCACAAAAAGCCAAAGTCCAGAGGAGGCGGCTTCGCCGCCTCCCTGAAGTTTGGCCTTTTTGGAAATAAGGCCACATTTGCAACGATATATCTCCTTGTGAGCCCTGGTAAAGGCGGCCTTACCGCCCAAAACAAGGCTTCTTTTGAGGAATTATCGTCTATCTTTTGCGATGGGCTTTCGCCCATCGCAAAAGGGCCAAAGTCCAAGGAGGCGGCTTCGCCGCCTCCTCGATTTTTTCATCCACAACCACCGCCTGTAGGCCCGCGCTTGAGTTTGAGTTTCACCTTGGGCGTGTAGGGGATGTGGTATTCATGCGCGTTGGGGAAAGCCGCGTGGTACCGGTCTCCCAAAGCGTAAGCAAAGGACCAGCGCAGCGTCTCCGGCGGGAAATCCCCTTCCAGAGGCCGGATGCGACCCTCGTCCTCCTCATGGAAATACTGCAACCAGTGGTTGATGCCCCCTTCCAGGATGTACACGTTGGGCACGCTTTCCGCCACCAGCATCTTCCAGGCCTCGGTGGCATCCCGCTCGTCATTGCTGATGACGAAAATCACCACGTTGGGCTGGTTGGTTTCGTCCAGCAGCCAGGGCACGATTTCCGGGATGCGGTCCAGGGGCACGTGTTTCGCTCCCCGGATGTGGAAGAGGTTGTAATCCCGCTCGGAGCGCACGTCGATGAGGATGGGCTTGAGTTTGTCGTTGTGCAAAATGTCCAAGAGTTCGCCGGGGTGCACGTACACCGCGCGCTGCTCCAGGAGGGGCTGCATTTGGGGCGCCACCCGTTCCCATTTTTCCTGGGGCGTGCGAGGGGCAGTGAGGGCCAGCCCCCCGGCCAGGACCACCAGCACCAATCCGGCCACCCAGCGCCAGCGGGGTTCCCGGGAAATGTCCTTCTTCCCAAAGTGGGCTTCGGCCTTCTCGCCCAGCCAGAAGGCAACCAACGCCATGAGCACCACCAGCAGGGTAATCACCCCCGGGGTGGTGTGAAAGACCTCGGGCAGCGTCAGCCGTCCGTAGTACGAGTCGTACCAGAATTCCCGGAAGAAGGGTTCCAGTTCGCCGAAGAGGCCGATGCCGAACATCACCCCCAAAGCGAAGAAGATGCCATCGATGCGGCCCACCACCGCGCTCACCAGCGAGGTGCCCGGACAAAAGCCGCCCAGGATGAACCCGATGCCCATGATGAAGCCGCCCAAAATGCCGGGCCACAAGTAGGTGGGGTTCACCCACACCAGGTTGTAGTCCAGCAGGCCCAACTGGGAGGTCAGGAAAACCAGGGTCATGGCCACGATGATGGCCCCGAACATGACCTTGAGCACCTGGAAGTCCTTGAAGTAAAACTGCTTGGCCAGCAAAGGCGATTCGGTGAACCCGGAAATTTCCAGAATGTAGCCAAAGGCGAACCCGATGGCGAAGAAAAGCACATAGGCACCGGGTTTACCCAAAAGTTCGAACACAGGCAGAGGAAACGGCGCCATCCCTCTTCCCTCCTGTCAATCGTTCCACAGGTCCCGGACGAAGTAGGCCAGCAAATAGGCCCCGGCAAACAGGGCCATCATGAAGGCCCAACTGCCCGCGGACTGCACCGCGCCGCCGGAAAGGGCCTGACCCGAGGTGCAGCCCCGGGCCATGCGGGCGCCATACCCCATCAGGGTGCCGCCTAAAAAAGCCATGACCCAGCGCAAACGGGTGGAAATGCGGGGGCCTTTGTTGGTCACCCAGCGCAGGCGCCCGTGCCGCCACCCGGAAAAGAAGCCGCCGACCATCAACCCCAGGGTCACGAAGACCACCCAACTGTCCCAGGGGTTGGTGCGACCGCCGGCGTAGACGGCCCAATAGGGGTGGGTGTCCACGTAATGGGGTGCGAAGGTGTCCAGCACCCAGGCAATGATGCGGTTCAGGCCACCGGAAGCACCCAGGCCGTTGCCCGTGAGGAAAAAGGCCAGGAACAGGAGCAAGCCCAGGAGCAGACCGCCCACATACCCGCTCACGTAGGGGCGGGCTTCCTGTTTCACCGCCTCCCGGGCCTCTTCCCGTTCCCGAACCCCAGGTGCGGCCTGGACTTGGGGTACGTCATGCACCGTCATGCGCCTTCCTCCTGGGATGAGGATACGGTTTCGGTCGCGCGCTCCCTTGCGGGTTCTTCCACGTCTTCCCAGCCGGTAATCATGGCCTTGATGTAGGTGCTGGGCGCGGGGCCGGTAGTGGTCAGATAGATATGCATCACAATGAAGGCGGCGAAGAGCCAGGCGAACAGGGTGTGAATGGGTGCGATGGTCTTCAAGCCGCCCAGTTTGTCCAGCAGGTCAGGCCGGTGCCACCCCAGCCAGATGAGCAGGCCGGTAATCCCCTGGATGGGCAGCATGACGTTGAGCAACATGAAGTACGTGGCCTGCTGCAAGGGGTTGAGTTTGCGCTCCCGGGTTTTGTGGAAGGGATGCGGCTCGCCCCGGAAGATACCGTACAGGTAGTACCGGGCCTGCTGGTAGGCCTGGTAGAAGAAGCCTCGCGTGGGCGGCAGGAACTGGCGGATTTCACCGCTGGCCAAGTGGTAGAACAGGGCCAGGGCCGCGTCCAGCAACAGCACCACCGCCAGGATGTTGTGGGCATAGACCAGTCCTTTGTACGGAATCCAGGCCAGCCATTCGGGTTTGTGAATCAGGTACCCGGTCAGGAGCAGCCCCAGAATGGCCACGGCCTGGAGCCAGTGCCAGATGCGCTCGTACAGGGAATACAGGTACACCCGCTTGAGGCGCACATCCTGGGTTCCCTTCATCCTTTTCCGGGCCGCGGCGATGCGCATGCCGGCATGGGCCGATACGCCCAAAATCGTGCCCACCACGGCCAGCAGGCCTACCCATTCCACCCAGGGCACCCGGGAAAAGCCGAAGACGTACAGATGGGCCACCTGGGGCCGGTACACCCAATCGTGCTCCTGGTTTTCCACCTGCCCGGAGAAGCGCACATCCGCGCCCAGCCACAGCGTCGGTTCCGCGCCCTCCGGCCCCATCGCGGCCAGGTGGAAAGGCCGGGCCAGGCGGGAATCCCGGGCGTGGCAGGCCCGGCAATCCTTGAGCGCGAACTCGGGCGTGGCCACGTCGTGGTTCACGCTGTACGCCTGCACCTCGCCCATGATGCGGGCCTGGGAGAAGCCCGCTTCTTCCAGCCAGCGGGCCACGGTGGCCCGTTGTTCTTCGGTGCGCAGGCGCATCTCGTCGGGGGTCAGCCGACCATCGCCGTTGCCGTCCAGCAGTTGGACCACCCGGTCCCGGTACTCCCCATCGTCGGTGAAGAAGACCTGCCGGAGGGCCCATTTGGGTACGGGCCTGGGCGGCTCGCCGTACACCCAGTACCAGGCGGTGACCAGATTGAAGGGCGCCAGCCGTTCCCGGCCGGTGATGTCCTTGCGAGGCAGCAACACCGGCTCGTAGCCGGTCACCAGGCCCGTGACCGTGTCATCGCCTTCCAGGCCCCGCAAGGCAATTCGCGGACGCATACCTTTGCACGGCACGGTCCAATCCACCTCGCCGATGGCGGGTGCGTACAGCCGGGGGATGTGGCAGGTCTCACAACTCAATTTCGCCATATGCCGGTGCTTGTAAGGCAGCCAGTTGTGGGTGGCCTCCACGCTGTGGCACTGCTCGCACCGGCGCATGGTGCCCCGCAGTTCCGGCGCCACAGTGTGTTGCGCGCTGGTCCCCCGGGCGAAATCGTGGGAAGGCCGGTAGAGATAATCGGAAAAGTCCGGCCGGCGGGGGTCGAAGAGCAGATATTCGGGTTTGTCTTCCTTTTGCAAATAAATGGGGTTGTTCAACGAGTAGTGGCAATCGGTGCACTGGATGAGCCGCTCCAGGTGCACGTCCCAGGGGCGGGCCAGTGCGTCCTTGCCCGCGATGTTCATGCCGCTCTCGTTGATTTTGTCACCGGCGAAAACCTGTCCGGTGGTGGCCGTTTCCCAGGCCGTGTACCAATCGCCCGCGGGGGCGACCACCGGTTCCTGAGTCGTATGGGTCAGGCCGTGGCACAGCCCGCAGTTCTCGTTGGTGGGCGCCTGAATCTGCAAGAACGCGGACCGGATTTCCCCCTGCTCGTCGAAGGCCGCGGGGTTGTACGCCCACCGGTCCCCTTCCCGGGTCACCAGGCCGCTGCCTTCCAGGGTGGCCGTGCTGGCCCAGGCGAAGCGCCCCTGTTTCAAGGCCTCCAGGCGGGCCTGGTTGTTGGGTTTGGGCCAGTGGCAGAGGAAGCAGTTCATCTCCACCACGCCGGATTTCCGCCAGTCCCAGGCCTTCACTTCGCCCGTCTCGGGGTCCCGGTAGGCGGTGTCCGGGTTGGTGGGGTCCGGCGGAAGCAGGGTCAGGGGCTGGCCCAGGCGGGAAAGGGTCGCAGGCCCACCGCCGATGTGCCGGGCGAAGGACTGCACCCAGTTGGGGGTGCCCATGTCCATCTGGGGGCCGGCTTCCGGGCTGAGGTAGTCGTACAGCAGGGGGTTCCAGCGCCCAAAGGGGCCGGGGCTGAAGTCCCAGGGGTGGCCGCCCGGCACCTGCCCCACCTGGGTGAGGCTTTCCTGGCCCAGGGTGGCGTGGTAACTGTGGGTGGTGATGAAACCCACGTCGTGGCAGGCGCCGCAGGTTTTGATGGTGGAAATGGGCCTGCCCGTTTTCACCACGGGGTTGCCATCGGCGTCCAGGAATACAAAGGTGGGGTGCATCCGGGCCGGCGCGGGGTTGGAAGCCGGGGTTTCCCCGGCCGCGGCCCAACCCACGATGCCAAAGGCCAGCACCAGCACCAGGCCCAGCATCCAGGGCCACCGACGACGAGCCGTTGACAGGACGTATTCTTTCATAAGCGTGCTCCCTTTCCGCAATGCTTGGCCCTGCTCCAGGGGCTTTGGTCCATCTTTCGAGGAAGTCGCCAACGCCACGGCGTTGCGCCCCAGGGCACCCCGGGGCGAACCTCACGGGTTCAGCGTATCCCGGCCGCCCCATTCCACCGGGTCGCCGGGGTAGCCCAGGGCCTTCCAATCCAGGCGCCCATTGGGGCCGTGGCAATCGTTGCACTGCAACGCCTGCTCTTTAGGCGGCACCATGTGGGTTTGGGGGTAGAAGAACCAACTTTCCACGAAGTCGTATTTGCCGCTGTAGGGAATGCCCACGATCTCCGCGCCCAGGCGCAGGGCCTTGTCCCAATCGAACTCCACCCAGAAGCCACCCTCGCCCACCGTCTTGGGCTGGAGCAGAATCTTGTATTCCACATCGTAGGGCACCTTGGCCCGGTGAATCTTGAAGGGCCAGATCTTCGCGTTGGGGTCGCGAATGTCGCCGTCGGGCGGGTTGATGAGCACCGGCTTGCTGGGGTCGATTTTGTCGCCCCAGGCGTAGCGATAGCGCACTTTTCCGTTCCACCAGTAGTACTCGGGCCGAAGGTTTTGCTCGTAGATGAAACTGCCCTTGATTTTGAGGTAGGTGAAGTGGTCCTCGGGCCGGTCCTGGCCCGCGGTGGACCAATCCCAGAACACCTTGGTGGGGTCCTTGCGGGCGGTGGCGGGAACGTGGCAGGCCTGGCAGGCCACCGCGTCCACGTGGCCGTTCAGGCGGTCGTCTTCGTGGGGATGGGCGTCGTGGCAGTCGGTACACTGCACCTGATTGCCCACTTCCAGGGCGAAGGACAGAGCATGGCCCTTGATTTGGTGCTTCTCCGTCTTGTGGCAGTCGGTGCAAAGCAGGTCGTACCGACCCATGTGCACGTCCAGGTCCTCGCCGGGGAAGTACAGGCTCTCGTCCAGGTCGCCGTGCTTCACGCCGTTGCCGCCGCCGCCGTTGAAGTGGCACTTGCCGCAGTGGTTACGGGTCACCGGGCCGCCCACACTCTGTGCGGCTGCGGTCAAATCCACATCTTGCACCGGCATCCCAGCCTCTCCCTTCACATACAGCGCCGGGTCGGCATGGCAAACCAGGCAATCCACGTTCAGCGGATTCTCGAAATCGAAATTCGCGTCCCGCCACCCGTACCCAATATGGCAGGTGGTGCACTTGGGCCAGTTGCCCTGAATGCCGATGCAAAAGTTGTTGTTGCTCACCCGCTTGCCCACGGCCAGGGGTTCCTCCCGCCAGGGCACCTTCACCGGCTTGTCCAGCCAGGTCCAGTGGGTGGTCTGCATGATTTCCCGGGCCGCGTCGGGATGGCACTCCAGGCAGGCTTTGGTCACATCCTGGGGTTTTTCAAAGGGTCCGGGGAGCAGATGAGCATGGTTGGTTTTGGGACGGGCCCTGGGAACATAAGCCCAGGGGTCCTTTTTGGCCGTAGAGGTCGCCCCGTTCTCGAGGCCAAAGGCCACGACCGGGAAAGAAATGGCGGCCAAGGTCAATACCAGGCCAAACACCAACAAGAAGCCTTGTTTACGCATACACCTTTCTCCCGGGGAAAGTTGGGGGCAGCGGCTTGCTTCCATTCTAAGACGGCAACCCCTCCTCGCAACAGTGACAGCCATCACAAAAATGACCAAAGGCAACAGAGCGGGCAGGGTTCCGAGATACAGCACAAAAAACGGGGACCGTGCCTTGGACGGTCCCCAGGGAGGGCTTGTTTCTTCACCCTCGTCTCGTGGCACGAGGTCTAATCACCCGCGGCCGGGCTTTCCTCGGGGATTTCTTCGTACCCGGTAATCATGGCCTTGATGTTGGAGAACACGGTGTGGCCGGTGGTGGTCATGTACACGTGCACGATGAAGAAGGCCAAGAGCAAGAACGCGGCCGCGGTGTGGATGGCGGCCAGGGTACCCAGCGAGACGTGAATACCCCATTCCGGAAGACGGTTGTAGTAAATCATGAGCAGGCCGGTGGTACCCAGCACGGGCACGATGATGATTTTGAAGCCCAGGTACGTCAACCGCTGCAACGGATTGAGTTTGGAAAGTTCGGTTTTTTTATAGGGGTGCGGTTCCCCACGGAACATGCCCACGGTGTAGAAGCGAATCATGGCATCCACCCGGTCCAGGGTGGGGATGTACTGCTTCCACTGGCCGGTAGTGAAATGCCAGAAGATGGTGAAGGCCACCAACACCACCAGGGCCCAGCCGAAGTAGGTGTGCAACTCGTAGGCTTCCTCGAAACCCAGCCAGCGATAGACACCGTGGATTTCCGCACCCGTCAGACCCAGGCCGATGAGAATGAGGGCCTGCGCCCAGTGCCAGAAGCGTTCGTAGCGGGTGTAAAGGTACACGCGTCGCATGGGGTATCCTCCTTACGTCCGGTGTTGGGTGGGGGCGAGGGGCGTTTACCCGCATCGCCCCCACCATGATGCCGTGCTATTTCTTCCGCGAAGCCGTCGCAATGCGCATGCCGCCGTGGATGATCACACCCAGCAGAGCCAGGCCGGTCAGGGTCCAGCCGACGGTATCGAGCCAGGCCACCCGGTCGCGGCCGGGGATGTACACTCCGGGCACGCCTTCCAGTCGGCCGCCCTTGGTGTGGCAATCGCCGCATTGGAGGGCCTTTTCCTTGGGCGCCACCATGTGGGTGATGGGCCAGTACATGGTGGTCTCCACCCAGTCGTACTTCCCGCTGTACGACAGACCTGCGGCTTTCATCCCTTCCTCGAAAGCGGGACCCCACTTGAAGGACGCCCAGAAGGCGGTCTTGTCTTCCTCGTTGTAAGGCATCAAGTGAGGCACCAACAACACCTTGTTCACCGGGTCGTAGCCCTGCTTACCCCGGAAGACCTTGAAGGGGTAAATGCGGGATTCGGGGTCGTCGGGGCTGCCGTGGGGCTTGTTGATGTACACCTCCTGGGTGGGGTCGATTTTCTCGCCCAGGGTCATCACGTCCATCTTGCCGTTGAACCACAGGTAGGTGGGCGTCACGTTCTTGGCCCAGATGAATTCGCCTTTCTTAGGGTCGTAGGTAACCCAACCGTTCTCGTCCTTTTCCACGCCTCGCTCCTTGTCCCCGGCTTTGGACCAGTCCCACCACATCTTGGTGGGTTTGTCCCCTCGGGCAAAGGCGGGAATATGGCAGGTCTGGCAGGCCACCTTGTCCACATGGTCGTTGAGTTTGGCGTCCTTCATGGGGGCCAGACCGTGGCAGGATTCACACGTGGCCGGGTTCTCGTCGGGTACGGGCAGGTCCTTGCCGTGGGGGTCCTTGGCCGTCACGTGGTAGCGGCTGCCCGAAATGCGGTGCGTTCCCTTGTAGTGGCAGTCGGAGCAGACCAGGTTCGCTCCCTCGGGCGACATGTGCACGTCCACCTCTTTGGGCGGGGCCTTCAGGGTGGAATCCATGTCGCCATGCTTCACGCCATCGCCACCGCCGCCGTAGAAGTGGCAGGCACCGCAGGTGTTTCGGCTGGTGGGACCCACGTGTTGGGCAATTTCGCTCAGGTTGGGCGGTTCCCAAATCTTGCCGCTGCCGGGCGGGAATTCCTTGGGTTCATACACCGGATGCCCGGCGCCGGGCGGGAACTTCTTGTATTTGCCCGTGGTGTCATGGCACACCAGGCAGTCCACCAACTCTTCGTTGGTGAAGTCGAAGTTGGCGTCCTTCCAGCCGTAACCGGCGTGGCAACTGGTACAACGCCGCCAGTTGGAAACCACGGCCACACAGAAGTTGTTGATGACCACCTTCTTGCCCACTTTCTTGCCCGTGGGCAGGTCGGTGCGTTCCCAGGTCCAGTGGTAGGTGGCCATCACTTGCTTGGCCGCCTCGGTATGGCACGAGAGGCAGGCCTTGGTCACCTCCACCGCGTTCTTGAAGTCTTGCTTCAAAATCTCGAACTTGGTGTGGTCGGCCGTAGATTCATCATCGACTTGTCTTTCTTGCTCTTGCACGGCAACAGAAACGGGGGTGCTCTCCGCGTACGCCGGCAAAACCTGAACGGCCGCCAGGCTTACCAAGAGAAACCCCAACAGCATCCACCACAACACTCGCTTATCTCGCATATGCATCCCTCCGTTTTCGGGAGGCGTTGTGGATTTCTCGTCACTTGCAAGTATAGAGGCCCTCGAAGAAAGCGGCTATGGTACGAATGTCACACTTCTCCATTACGATTTCACAATTCTTGGAAATTCCTGAAAAGATGTCAAAAGAAGGCAGGCCGGTTATAATAGGGCCATCCTTGAGTGGGGAGACCAGAAAATGACTTTGCGTTTCCTTTTACTTCAAGCACGGGAACCCAACGACCCGGTACGGGAAGAAGAGCGGTTGGCTTTTTCCCAAAAATCCGGGCTGGTCCTGGACCAAATCGACACCCACGACTTGCTGCAAGGCCCGCCCGACTGGGCCACGGTGCGCCAGTACGACGGCCTCTTCGTGGGCGGCAGCGGCAAGTTCAACATCTCCGACCGCAGCCTGCCCCACCTGGAGGCAACCCTGGGCTTCATGCGTCAGGTGGCGGACGAAGGTTTCCCCATGTTCGCTTCCTGCTTTGGGTTCCAACTCATGGTGAAGGCCATGGGCGGGGCCATCGTGCGAGACGAGGCCCGGGCCGAGGTGGGCACGTTCCGGGTATGCCTCACCCCGCAAGGCCGACAGGACGAACTCTTCCGACGCCTGCCCGACTGCTTCGATGCCCAGTTGGGGCACAAGGAGCACGCTGCCCACTGGCCCGCTTCCCTGATTCCCCTGGCCTACTCGGAACGTAGCCCCTACCAGGCCCTGCGAGTACCCGGCAAGCCCATTTGGGCCACGCAATTTCACCCCGAACTGGACCGGAAAACCAACCTGCAGCGTTTCCAGCGCTACGAGGACCTGTACATTCAGGTCTTCGGGGAACAGGGGTATCAGGAGATTTTGCGTCAGTTTCGGGAAAGCCCGGCCACGGAACGCCTGCTGGCCGATTTTGTCGCGCTGGTCTTTGGAGAGCGCCCATGACCGCGCTCCTGCAGGCCCGCTATCGCTGGCATCTTCCCCCGCCGGCGCCCTCCGATGATCTGGGGCGCATCCCTGGCGTGCTTCGCCAGGTGCTTCGGGCCCGGGGTTTCACCCGCTACGAAGCGGCCAAGGCGTATCTGGAAGCGCATCCCCCTTCGGGAACGGAAAATCCCTTTCGGATGAAGGGTGTGGAAGCCGCGGTGGAGCGCATTGCCCATGCATTGAAACGCGGCGAGACCATCGTCGTTTACGGCGATTACGACGTGGACGGCGTCACCGCCACCGCGCTGCTGCTGGAAACCCTGCAAGCCCTGGGCGGACGGGCGAAACCCTACATTCCCAATCGCTTCGACGAGGGGTACGGCCTCAACAAGGAGGCCCTGGAAAGGCTCCACAGCGAAGGCGCGCGGCTGGTCATCTCCGTGGATTGCGGCATCCGCGCGCTGGAGGAAGCCGAGCAGGCCCGACGCCTGGGTCTGGACCTCATCATCACCGACCATCATCATCCCGGACCGGAACTGCCCAAAGCCACGGCCGTGGTGAACCCCAAGCAGCCGGGGGACCCCTACCCGGAAAAGCAACTCACCGGTGTGGGCGTGGCTTACAAACTGGCTCAGGCCCTGATACAACGCCTGGCGCCCCAACGCCAGGGACTGCTCCGCCGCGGGCTGGACCTGGTGGCCCTGGGCACCATCGCGGACGTGGCCCCCCTGACGGGCGAAAACCGCCACCTGGTGCGCCTGGGCCTGCACGCGCTGCGACATCCCACCCGGCAGGGGTTGTTCTCCCTCATTCAGGTATCCGGGTTGAAGCCCGAACGCCTCTCGGCCATAGACGTGGCCTTCATGCTGGCCCCCCGGCTCAACGCGGCGGGCCGGCTGGATACGGCCTACACCGCGCTGGAACTGCTCCTCACCGACGACCTATGGGAAGCCGGACGCCTGGCCCAGCAACTGGACGTGCACAACCGTCGGCGTCAGCAACTCACCGAGCGCATTGTATCCCAGGCGGAGGCCTTGACCGTGGAGGACCCCGAAAACCCGCCCTGGTTGCTCTTCGCTGCCCACGAAGACTTCCACAGCGGTGTCATCGGCCTGGCCGCGGCCCGGCTTCTGGAACGATATTACCGGCCGGTGGTGCTGGTCCAGAAAGGGGAGGAATGGAGTCGGGGTTCCTGCCGCAGCGTGCCGGAATTTCACATCACCCGGGCCCTGGAAAAATGCAACCACCTGCTGGCCCAGTACGGCGGTCACTCGGTGGCCGCGGGCTTTACCATCCGCACTCGTGACCTGCCCAGGCTGCGGGCCTGCCTGGATGCTCAGGCCCGGGAGGCGCTGGCTGCGCTGGAGGACCTGCGGCCCCGGCTGGACATTGATGCGCAAATCACCCTGAACGAAGTCAATTTGCGCCTGATGGAACTGCTCCGCTGGCTGGAGCCTACGGGCACGGGCAATCCACCGGCCACCTTTCTGTTTCGAGGCGTGCGGGTGCGCTCGGTACAGCCTGTAGGCCGGGATGGCAACCACCTGCGCCTGAAGATAGAAGACGCCACTGGCCTGCGGGAAGCCATGGCCTTTCGCCAGGGCGCCTGGCGAGAGACCCTACCCCGGGAACTGGACCTCGTGGGCCACGTGGTGGCCGACGCCTACAACGGCCAGTACCGGGTCCAAATCCACGTTTTGGATTGGCGGGCGGCGGATTAGGGAGTGATCCACTCTTTGCACCAGCAAAATTCAAAATTGGAGAAAAACGCCCATTATTTGCATTCGACCTGCTTCTTATGATATACTTTTCTTTGTAGCATAAACTTCCAAGAACTATTCCCGCATATGAAAGAAGGGGAGTGATGTGCATAATTCGATTTACATTCATAAAGCGAATTGGCGCAGGAGTGAAAAGGCTATACCACGTCTTTTCAATGATTGCTTTTTGGTCTTTCTTGAGAGGTTTTTGCCGCTTTTGGAAAGAATGGGCGCGCAGCATAGGCGTGGGGCTTCGGACATTCCTCGTGGTTCTCCTTTTGACGGGGACGGGTTTAGCCTTCTATCTGGGCCTGAATCACTATTTCAATCAAAAAATGCAGCGAGTTCTCGTCCCTGTACGGGGTACGCCTCAATGGGAAATACGCTATCCCTATCTCATTTATGTAAACCAAACCCGCATTTTAGAAGTTTATCGACTCTCACCGAGGCAAGATGGCACACCTCGCCCCACCGACACTCCCCCACTTTCAGCCCCTGAGCCTTTTCAAACCGATGAAACCAATGAAACGGTTACCTTAGCCCTTAGGCCTCCTTTCCTTCGCCTTTTTGGAGATAAAGGCACGATCCAGTATCAAGCCGAAACGATTAAGGTCATTGTGCATCCGGAAAATTCACCAATAGAAGTTCATCTTCAAAATAAAGGTCTGACAGATCAAGTTTGGCACTCCGTGACCCTTCAAATCAAAGCAGATAACGAATCTCTGAATAAACATTTTTATGTCGAAGGGCCACTGGGGGCTTTATTACGAAAAATCGCGCAGGTGTTACTGCCCGTTATTTGCAGCACCGGAGTAATAGGTCTTATTTTTACCAGCCTTCGCCACTATCAAAAAATGCGCGAACGGAGAGCCTTGGTCGAATTTGAAAATCTGCGGACTTCTTTGCGCATACAACCCAAATTTCCTGATAACTTTGAACAGCAATTAGAACGCCTCAGGCCCTTTGAAACGTTGATCCCTGCGAAGGAATATCAATGCCTGAAGGAATTGAGCGAAATTTATCAAGGATGGCGACATCTTGAAAATCCAGGCCAACTCATAGAAAAAGAGCGCCAATTCGTGCAATCCTGTTCCCTCGAATGGATCGAAGCTTTGCTACTTTTGTGGGAAAAATATTGGTCTGAGAAAGCCCAGGCCCCCTCCATAGCCTGGGATGAATATCGTCTCATTCTCCGGCAATTGCCCCGCTTTCAGTTCTCGGATGAAGGTGTACAGCGTGTTAAACGTTTGTTACAGCATGCCCGCGCCCCTCAAGTAGCCCCTCCTACACGCTGGCCGCCCAAGGCCGACGAACGGTGTGTAGAGCAACGCGTCCATCCTCGTATTCTTGAAAAGGCTTCCAGCCTTTTCCCAGAAGGCGAGGCCTTGGATGCCCGCCTTCCTCGCACCCAGGCCTGGTTATTTGGCCAAAATTACGCACTATTCTGGGAGCATCCTTTACTTGTAACGTGGCGAAGCGAACCGCCCGAAGCCCAATCCTCTTCACCCCGGGTGCATCTCGTGGTTGGAGAACGCGGCTCGGGACGAACAGCGCTGGCCCTGGCGGTTGGACGTTACTTGCACGGCGAAGAGCGTCTGGGTTTCTATGTGGACAATCCGCGCCATTTACAAGATATCCAACATGCACTGGCCCATCGCTTGCTCACGTTCCTCTGTGTTCGAGCGCCCGATGCATGGCAAATAGAGCGCGGCTTGAGAGAGGCCCTATTGTATTTATGGCTGAGCATATGGCCTAAAGCCGTGGTGCGCGCCCGTTTTGAAAGGAGCCTTGAAGAATGGAGCAGGGGTAGATCCATCGAGGAAGCCGCGGTATCTCCATCGTTTTCTGTAGAAAGAATGGCACGCGTCGAGTTGAAAACTTGGCTCCGCATGTTAGACGTTTTTGAAGAACCCAATCCGTTATCTCCGGAAGCCTGGTGGCAGCTGGCTGCAGAGATCGTACCGGCATTGAGTCAGCAGATACGTCATGTGCACGATAGCCACGTACGAGGCTGGGTCGCTCTATGGATCGCGGTGGACCTTAACGCAGTCTTTGCCCCGAATACCTTTGCCTCATGGCAACAAGCCATCGCTCCTTTGACCCGTCAGATTCCGACAGCCTGGTTTGTTTTCCAACCTCATGAACCCAAGCATATCGCCAAGGAAACCGTTTTGTATCAACTTGTTTGGTCCGAGGATGATTTGCTGGCAATGCTGAGGCATCGCAAAAGTCAGTTAGCATATCCTTCCCAATATTGGCCCAAGGAAAAGCAGGAACTGCGCGAGATATTGGAAAAGGTCTCCACCCCCCGAGCATTAGGCCGACGTTGGTTGGCTTATGAACAGGCAAAGAAATCTACCAAACCTCGCTAAGGAGTGAACATGTTCCATGCAACAGACTGCGACGCGTAAACACTCTGTACCATCTTTCTGTTACCGTGATAAAAATTACTCTCTCGAGGTCTTTCGCACCAGGGATGCAGCCGAAACAGCCTTTTGGGAATGGCTGAAAGAGGTGGTTTCATCCGATAGCCGCCGGTTGCTTCTTATCCAGGGCCCACCGGGGAGTGGGAAGAGTTGGCTCAGCGCCTATCTGGCCGACCAGGTGACCCGACAGACACGGAAGCGAGTCCCCTTTCCTCTGAAAGGCGTGTATCTCCCTTGGCCTTTGGAAGAAGAAGCCGACATGGTGACCTTCTTTCAGAAGCGCGTGAGGATTCCGCCCAAACCCAAAGATGTGTCGCCCGAAGCCTGGCTGCGCACCGCTCTGGCTCAACATTGGCAAACATCCGGGCGGGGACTCGTGCTCTTCGTGGACAACTTGGATCGCCTTCCTCTACAACGAGTGAAAACCATCGAACGTGAATGGCTGCGCAACCTGGCTCCGATGGATCTCCCAATATGGTTGGTTCTGGTCCGTTTCGGACCTTTACACGACCCAGAATTGCGCCTCCGTGGTGCGGATACAATTTCGCTGGGAGCCTTTGCCGAATCCGAAACAGATTTACAATTCCTTTATCAACGTCAGTGGAAGGCACCATCAAGCCCGGTGTATGATTTCCGTTATCCTCTGCTTAACGCCTGGTTGCGACATGAAATCGGCGCTCAACGGGAAGACGGCAACGGTGCGCCTGCATCCTTCTGGCGTCGCGGCCTGGCATGCCTGCTTTACCGCCGACCAGCTACCCAGCGGTGGGCCCAGGACTTACTCTCCACGAAGCCCTTAGCGGCCGCGACTTCTTTTCCTCTTCATACCTTCTTCCAGATTTTTGTCCATTCGCATGCCCACACCTGGGAAATCGTAGAGGCGCCAGAAACGTCCGAGGTGTATCGCCTACCGTATAAACAGATCCAAAACGATTGGTGGCCTGTCATTGAGGAACTACACGAAACCGATTTTCTGGACGAGAAGGACTTGGCTTACACCATGGACGCTTCGCTTTGGCGGTTCTGGCACGACGCTCTCCGTCAACTGAGCCCAGGAGAGTTCAGGGAGGTTGTTCAACAATGACCAAGGTACGAACTTTTCATACCATCCAGCGCCCTCAGTTTTTTATTGGTCGTGAAGCCCTGCTCGACAAAATCAAAAATACCCTCGCGCAGGCCGCCTCGCGACCCGACCGTACCACGGTCATCGCCGTTCGCGCTCCCGGCGGACTGGGAAAAACGCGACTCTTGGAAGAAGTTCTCCTTCGTTTAGGGCATAAAGACATCGCTCATCGGTTGGGCCTTGCTACATATACTACGGAAACCTGGGAATTTCCCAACGTCCAATATGTACCCAGCGATATTTTGGATTTCGTACTGCCTGAATTGAGCGTTCGACCGACGTTGTTGCAAGCCCTCCGCAGGAGTTTGATACATGACGCGAACATGAGTTTTGAACGATACGATTATTCACTTCTTCAAATACGGCGTGGCCTCCAAAAACGACGAGGCTTCTCCTTCTTTCAAAAGGTATACAAAGAAATTGAAACCTCCTTCCACCAAGATATACAAGATAATGTCCAATCCCGAAGGCGGCCCGTCTGGGCGTGGGATACGGTCGAACGCCTGGCCCTCCCACTGCAATCCGCATTATGGCACGAGCTGGCCGAAGCCCTGGGTGAACCGTTGCTGTCTTGGGAAGAAGCGGATTTGATTGCCGGCCCTTGGTTCCTGGATCGCCTTCAAAAAGGCCTCTTTCAGGGGGCCGTCTTCTTGTTGGCTGGACGCACGCAAGAAGGTCAAGCCTTTTGGGAAGCGCTGGAGGAATCCCATCGAAAAAGCCAAAAGGCGTTCGACTTAATTTGGATCAAACCCCAACCTTTTACAACCCAAGAAGTGCGCATTTTCCTGGAACACACGGCCAACAATATCCGACAACAACCCGAGTGGGAGGAGCGGGTTGGCATCTTGGATTATCTCCTTGATAACAAGGAATATCTTGATGCTTTTGTGCAACTGACAGCCGGCAAACCGGTCTCCTTGGCCATTTTTGCCGACGTCCTTGTAACAGCCAAGGAGATGCCCATTTCCCTTTCCGATTTGGCTCAGCAATCGCGTCGGTCTGATGCGAAACCGGACTGGGATGCCAGTCGCCAACGCCTGATGCAAACGTTCGTAGAGGCATTGTTGAGCGAAGGGCGTAAAGGTCGCTCGGTCGAAAGCCGCATCCTGCTGGCTTTGGCCCGCAGCCCCCGGGGGCTGGATGTGGCTCAATTGGCCTATTTGTTTGACGCGGAAGGCCGCCCTGTGGAGGAAGAAAAACTGCACAAAATTACAGAAGACCTGCGCCGTTTGACCATCGTCAAGGTTCGCCCCCAACCCCCAGGAATCCTTCCCGAAGAATTGGAAGCAATGCATCCAGCACCAACCACCGACTTTATTGGTCCGCGCTTAATGTTACAGGATGAAATTTATCCCTTATTTGCGCGCTACATATTAGAAATCGCCTCTGAGCAAGTCCGTCAGGAAGAAAGAAAAGACCGAAAAGCACAATACGAGACACTACTTAAATACGCTGAACAACGTCGTCGTGCGCTGAAGCGCCGCCGCGCGGAGCTCTTCCGTCATTATATCCAGTCCTTGCAAATTCCGTCACCCTCCCAAGCTTTGCGTCCTCGTTGGGAAGTGCGCGCTTCCCTTGGAGAGCAATGGTCTTGGGTAGAAGATCGCCTGCGTTTCTGGGAGTTGGAACATTTGCACTACCGGATGCTTCTGGACCCCTTGAAAGCCTGGAACGCCGAATATCTGGATCTGGCCGAAACCCGCTGGTACACCGGCAGTCTGGAAGGCGATGTTCTTCTGCAATCCGAAATTCTTGCATTAATTCGGCAATATCCTCTCTTATTACGTTTCACCGATCTCCCCGAAAAAGATGAAAGCAGCCCTTATGATTTCAAACGGTTGTGCTATGCCGTTCGGACCGAAGAAGTCGTCCGCTGGGTCAAACGTTTGATTTTGGCACAACGCTTTCATGAAGCGATCAAATTATCAGAACGCATTGAGCAGGCCATCCAGCGATTATTTGAAAGGGAACAAGAGGCAGAGAAAAAGAAAGAATTAGAAGGATGGATGCACCCTTTGAGTTGGGGAGAGCGCCGAGTCTGGCACACCTATGCTCGCATCCTCGCCGGAGATGAGCCCCAATTGAAGGATTTGGAAAACATTCTTGAGTTTCTTGAAAAATTGGTACAAATCCGATGGGATTTTCTACACAGAATCGATGTCCCAAAATCTTTACAAAAGATACAACCTAACGGCGAAAACCTGGTAAAACGCATTTCTGGTCTACAAGGACATCCGGCACAAGGGCGCGCCCGGCGAGTACTGGCCATTGGATACAACTTTTTGGGTTACGGTTACGTAACTCAAGGGCAGTTTGAACGAGGTCGCTGGTTCTATCAGCGCAGCCTGCGCCATATGCATTACGTCCATTTCCCAGCTCAGGAGGCCGCTACTCGCAACAACATGGGCCGGGCATTGGCTTCCCTTGGTAAAGAGGAGGAAGGACGGCAGTTGGTATATCAAGCCCTCCGCCTGCGGGAATCCATGGCCGAACTCGTTCCATATGCCTACTCCCTGAACACAGCCGCTTTGCTCAACAACAACACGGGACGTATCTTGCGCGCTTTAGGCGAAGCGGCTCGGGCTGCGGCCATCTTCCAGGAATCCGGTGATTACCGCGGAAGGGGTCTGGCCCTTATCCAGGTGGCCACCGCCCTGCGGCGCCTGGCGAAAACCGCAGATCCCGGTTTGTTGCGCACGGTTGTCGAGGATCCTGAAGTTCTATTGGAACTGGCTGATCAAGCCATTGACGAGGCTCTGGAAATTTTCGCCTTCGTGCATTGTCGTGCGAAAAGCGAAACTCCATTTTCCGAACTTGGGATCCAGGGCGTCTGTGAGCCAGTACGTCTGGTGGAAGCGCAATTGGTTAAAAGTGAAATTTTGCAAGACAAAATGTATTTTGCAAACACATTTGAAGGGCTGCGTCACCTTTATCAAGAAAGTCGTAGAATGGCAAACCAAGCCTTGAAACGTTGCAAACAGGAAAAATGGGACCTCTTGGCTTTCGATGCTTTGGTTAATCAAGTAGAAACGCATTATTGGTTTGCCTATCATCTACGTAAACTGGAACTCGCCCTTTCTCTTCCTTCAGATCAGGTGCATCGTGCTCGTCAAGAGGCCCTAAGTCAAGGCTTTGAGGCCCTTGGAACAATACAAGGGCAAGGGATTCCAAAGGACGCCATGTTTCAAGAGGAAAGACATCGTTTGCGCCCGCCAAGATACGTTTTTAAACATGCCCCCTATTGGCAACTATTATCCAAGCAGCATCGCTTTGAGGCCGGACTACTCATGGAGCATCTTTGGGACGAAATTTTTGAAAAAGTTCGCATCAATGGCCATTACCGATACAAATTGCGATCCGATTGGGACAAAAACTATGAAGCGAGCGGAGAAGATATCGCCCGTCATTTTGTCAAAGCAGTACTCTACGGCCGTCTATTTGCTCCGCAAACCCGCACGATTCGTATGGCATATCGCTTCATAGGACGTTATATGGATGAGTTGGAAGCGCTGGAGTTCGATTGGCGTCAGGGGCCTGAAGATGACCCCGCTGCTGCAGAGGCCATCCGAAGGCTCATGAACGCCTTTTATGAACAAATTCACAACGTATGGGTAGACTATCATAAAAGCGACCCTTTGGGGCGTCTTGGTCTTAGAGAAAGAATTCAAAGAAGCATTATCCCATTGCCCCACCAATTGGCCAGTCTTCCTCGTTGGCTGCAAGAGGTCTATCTGTTGCCTCTGGAAACGAACGGTCCAACCTCGGGAGGCTCCACACCATGACCCAATCGGATACATTTGCCGAGCCGCGAATGCGGCTCGCTTCGTCTTCCATGACACGACCACAAGAGGGCGAATCCACAAATCCACCCAGGTTATGGGCTCGCCAGCAAAGCATAAAAGTAGAGAACGACTGTGCCTGCGCGGTGGTTCAACCCGCGCCACCAAGCCTTGCAGCGCCCCCCGATACCCAGAGCCTTATCTTGCGCACGGCCCCCGACGCCCTGGTCATCCCGCTGCGGCCGGGGTATCGGTTGCTCTTCGTGCCCACCTCGCCCCAGGGCCCCGTGGTGCTCAACGACGAAGGATACCTTCGCTGGCGGGCCTTCGCCCGGCAGCCGCAGCCCCCCAGTCATCCTTTCGACTGGCATCTTTGGGCCGCGGGCTTGATTTGGCCGGAAGGGCAACCACCACCTCTCCCGCAAGACAACCCGACGGTGTTGACCGTCTGGCTTCACTTGACCGACGCCTGCAACTTGGATTGCCCCTATTGCTATGTCCAGAAACGTCCGCGCCACATGTCGGTCGAAGTGGCGGAGCAGGCCTTGACGCGTCTGAGCCTGCAAGCCCGGGGGCGAGGCTTTCGGCGGCTCAAACTCAAATACGCTGGCGGTGAACCCACCCTGGTATGGAAGCGGATGCAGTCCATTCACCAGCGGGCCGTACAGCGGGCCCGCGAAGCCGGGCTGGAACTGGAAGCCGTACTGCTCACCAACGGCACGCGCTTGAACGTCGCGCGCGTCCGGTGGCTCCAGGAACAAGGCATTCGTGTGGCCCTCTCGTTGGACGGATTGGGCCCCCTGCACGACCGCCTGCGCCCCGCACACGATGGGCAAAGCGCGTTCCAGCGCCTGGCCCACGCCGTGGACGACATCCTGCTCCCTTTGGGCCTGCGTCCCAGCATCACCATCACCGTGACGCGATGGAACGCTGGGGCATTGGCCGAAACCCTGTCCTGGGTGTTAGAGCGTGACCTCCCCTTTAGCCTCAACTTCTATCGCCCACCCTGGAACATGGCCTCGAGTGATGACCTGCGCTTGGAGACCCAGGCACTCATCGATGGGATGCGCGCGGCTTTTCAAGTGTTGGAACAGCATCTCCCTACCTGGCCCTTCCTGGACGGCCTCATGGATCGAGGAACTGGCCTTCCCCATCGGCATGCGTGTGGCGTAGGCCACTCGTATCTGGTGGTCACACCCGAAGGTCAGGTCGCGCCATGCCACATGCGTCGGGACATGTCCCTCGGCCCCGCGGCCACGTTTCACTTGCACCACCTGCCCCAAGGGCCTATCCGCAACCTGCCCGTCGAGCAACGGGATGCGGATTGTCGAACCTGTCCCTTCCGCTATCTGTGTGCAGGCGGATGCCCCCTGGAGGCCTTTCGGCACTCGGGCCGCTGGGACGGCTCCAATCCGTATTGCGCAGTCTATCGCGCCCTTTACCCCGAAGCGCTGCGGTTAGAAGGTCTGCGTTTGTTGAAAGTACACGGCCTAATGTAAAAACCCAACGCCCTCCCTTTCCCTCATCC
>JALWJZ010000048.1 GCA_026996855.1 Anaerolineales bacterium | reverse complement strand
ACAGCGCCCTGGTGCTGGACGACCAGAAGCGCTTCATGTCCTATGATGATGACGCCTCTGGAAACAGCCTTGCTTCTGCCAGAATAAGTCACCGTAAGAAGGTTCTGGTGTACAAGGGGTCCGAGGCCGAAGACATGTATGCGGAAGTGGCCACGCTCGTTGCCCTGGATGCCCTGACAGAAGGTGGCGACAAGGTTACGCTATATGTGTCGCCAGAAGTGCTTGAGGTGGCAGGCAAAGGCGATTTGCTGGAAGGCCTCAAATCCAAACCGCCCATAATTATCCGTCCCTATTCCTATCCTGCCTTCACAAACCCTGCCACCTTCTTCCAGGCCGAATTGCCTACGGCCATGGAAATTGTGCTTGACAAGGAAGTTCAAGGCACTGTGGCAGGCCATCCCGACAACCCTGCTGGCCTGCAGGTCTACTTCCCGAAAGGCACAGAATTCAACATCCACGGCTATGTCACCCGAAGAGGCAAAAATGGAGAGGAGCCGGTCATCGTCGCTTCTTTGGAGTGGAGGAGCAGGAGCGACATCTGGCCTCTTGTCAACCACTTCGGCAGGACAGGCGGGGTCTGGAACTTCGTTGCCCTCCTCAGGCCTGAGGACCTCGGCCTGACAGATCTCGAGGATCTGCCAAACCTGGACTATGGCGAATGGAGAAATGGCATCACGGATGAGTATGTCAAGGTCAACACAGACTTCGTCCTCAACTACATCGTTCCTCTGGAGGAGCAGGAATGGTTCCAAGGAAAGAGCCCCATTCCCAGGCTTGACAATTATGCTGGCTTTTTTGGATGGCCTAAGTTGGGATTTGAGGGAGAAGGCAAGTTCATCTGGGATCGGGAACAGACACCCGAACGAATAGAGGTTCAACACCAGCCAAAAACAGGTGTGGCCATAGAAATCGCAGCTGCTGACGAACGGAACAATCTGTATGCAAAATACCACCATGAAGCCAAAACGCGCAAAGGTTGGTACTATTTTGTATTGAATTTCGGCGAGGGAGGAGAGCACCAACTCCTGGTGGAATCCTTCCCGCCTTCGGCTGTGGATGAATACAAAAGGATGGACTTCATCTGTGGCTGGGATGGAAGCCAGCCAGAAGTTTCTGAGGCCAGTTGCCAGCCCCTCAGCACCCCGGAAAAGTGGCAGATAGCCGACAGCATCGGCAGGTATCTGGACCAGAGAAGAAGGGGAGGGGAATTCACGGATTTCGACAGGATTGTGCTCGTCCCCATGGGCCAGTACCTGGCCATGCGGGATGTGGCCCTTTACTTCCATATCCAAGCCCTGAAAACCCTCTTCGGAGAGGAGATGCCGTATTTCGAGATCTACACATCAAACAAGCAATTTGAAACAACCCATGCCTATATCCAACATGACAATATTGAACCTGAATTGTTTGATGTCGTTTCTTTGATACCTGGCGAGAACAAAGCCACAATAGACACAGAAAAAGCCAAGCATTTCGGCTGGACTGTGAAGCCAGAAGGCGAGATGCCCGCCTTCCAGCAAGATGAAAAGGCGCTTTTGCACCTCGGGTTTATACCTTGGACAGGTATCAACAGGAAAACAGGAGAATTCATGCGGGCAGGAAAGAAAGACCCTGAGTATGGTGAGTATATCTTTAGGTTGATTGACTCCACTCCGAAGGGAGCAGTCATTTTCTACGACAACAGTTTCTTCCATTCGCAATTTGGCTGGCGACCTTTTGAAGCCATAAGGTTTGTGCAGGAGAGGTGGCCCGACAAGAATCATGCCCTGCCTTTTTGGATGAGATATGCTCCAGCCAAAACAGTGGTGAACTACCTGCCCAAGGACCAACCAAGAGGAGGTACTTATGTATGGGGTGGCATTGAAGCCACTCTGAACCTGCTCTTCGACGAATCAAGGTCGCTACGAGAGTATCCTAAAAACGCTCTGACAGGGCGGTTGTTGCAGGGCTTGGAGACGACCATGGGCTACTGCGAGGACGAGTGCGCAAGGGAGATGAGATACGACTACGGTGATTGGTGGGCAGAGGAAGCTGTATATAATCTCAATTCCGGGGATTACTTTTTGTCCATAAGCTCATACTTTAGCTCCAAAAACAATTACGTTATTCCAGTTGGCCTCATCACTCTATTCCCACAAGACGAAAGCGCAGGAAAGATGCTCCCGATTCATGTGGTTTATCCGAGTCCGTGAGAGTGGTAGTCTTGAAAGCAGGGGGTGAGGAACGTGGGGAAGGGTGGGAAAGAGCATGAGAGAAAAGGCGCTGAGAGATTGTTTATGCCCTTTGTCGTTTGACCTGCCAAGTACTGGGACAGATGAACGGCACAACTGGAAAATTTTCGGCTTCTTATGAGAATGGGGGCGTATCTTACAGTATGAGGGTGAACCACAAGAGAGGGGAAAAGGAAGAAATCGATGTTAACCTAATTTAGGCATTTTAGAAACTATTAATCCTCTTATGGCAATAGGTGATGTTTGTGGAAGGCACAGCCCCAAGGAGAATTTCGCTGGATAAGTTGCTGAGTTATCTTCGGAGAGAATATGAACGCTCCACGTGGGAGAGTATGGGTGCTGGAACCGATGCCTATTACATTGGTAATATTGCTGGGGAACCAGTAATTGGCGGAAAAAACGTGGGTGTAGAAGACTATCGTGCTGTTCTGGAACTAGATGTGAGATATCTGGAAGGGGGTAGTGCTGAGGTTAGCGCTTGTGTTGTACTTAGTCCTGATGTTGTATATGTGGATGAGAAAGGCAATCCTGTCAAGTGGAGAACGGTCAAAGAAAAGGTTCACAATACAATATATGAGGTCTTGCGCGAAAAACTCAGGTTTTTAAATTTCAACACACCCGAGGTAGGCTTGGAAATCACAATATCAAGAGGCGACTGACAAGGCACAGAAGGGCAGGGAGCCAGCCAGCCCCTCCTTTTTCTCAAACCTTTTTATTTCTCCCCTGCCATCTATTTTTCAGGTGGGGGCATGAGGAGATGGGCTGTTGTCTTTGTTGTTACCATAATGGTTTTTCTTCCTCTTTTTTCCGGCTTCGCAAAAGCTGGTTGTTGCCAAACCCACTATGGGTGCTATTCTGTTTCCTCCAGCGCCCAATGCTGGTATGGATCTTATTCTGATGGTGTGTGTTGCGATGATGGATTGTGCAGGTCAAGTTGCACTATAGACCCCTGCCAGGCAGCATGTGAGGAGTGCCAACTCGGTTATCCAGGCGCCTGTGATATGTGTGATGAGTGCCGTGGCGGAGGCTCAGGTGGAGGGGGAGGCGGTTCTGACGACGACTCTGGGGGAGGCAGAAGCGACTGCAGAACCGACGGATGCCCAACAGGCAAAATATGTGATGAAGACACAGGACAATGCAGATTGCCTGACATTGGAGAGAGTTGCGACAGCTCTGTAGGCTGCGCAGAAGGTCAATGCCTCCCAGGCTGCGCGGGCCAGTCGATTTGCTGCGATGATAGGCAGGGCGCCTACTGTGAAGACCCGCCTGGGCAGGCAAGGAGGTCCTATTGCGGCAATAACTCAGATCTTGATCCGAACCCAAACCTCACGACCTGTTATGGGTGCTTTGACACCCAGGGCGACTGCTATGCTGTTGGGGACTGCGTGACATCCCCGGCTTGCTCCTCAGGGTGGGCGAAGTGCAAACTCTGGAACAACGACCAGTATGGCTGGGGATGCGCGGCTCCGGCTGAGTGCGGCTCAAGCGGCGGCGGATCAGGTGATTGGGGAGGAACTGATGATGGAGGAAACAACGACAACCCCACACCTCCGCCCATGCAGTTCGACCTTTTGGGTGTCCGTGTAGATCTCCTGCATGACGGCAGCCATCCGGAAATTCCGATTCTGCGGGTGGAGTGCGATTCAGAGATGGAGGTCGATGGGCTCGAGGTGGTGTTGGAGCCCATTGGCTCCACAGCAGGTTCGCCCAGCCCTTCGCCTACCGCTCCGCCTGGGACAACGAGCACAATGCCTGGACCTATCACAGTTCCGGGTACAAAGCCAGGGCCTGTGCAGATCTCTGGCAATGCCGTCTCCGTACCTGGCGTTCCAGTAAGGAATGACACTGACCAGGGCGGAGACAGAAACACGGGAAGCCTTGAAAGGGTCTACACTGAAGACTGTAGGTTTGACAGCTGGCAGAACTTCACGGCCATCTTCTACTGCAACTACGGGGAGAAAGGGCAGAGCAGGGCGACCTGCCGGTTCACGGGAGACCAGAATCTTTGCGAGACTTGCGAGGTTTCCGAGATCTTCACGATCCCTGAGCCAATCCTGGCTGTCTCAGTGGACAAGCAGGCAGCCAAGATTGGCGAAAACATCGAGGTCAGCATGACGGGCAGGTCATGGATATATGTGGACAGGGTGGACCTGCTGGTTGACGGCCAGGTTGCCAGGACCTTTGACCATGCAGGACAGAGGCTGCTTAACATCCAGGACAGCGCCTCAATCCAGCTGCCGAAGGGCAGGCATGAGATTGCCTTCAGGGCAACGGACTTTGTTGGGGATTCTTTGGGGCGAATGAGCGAATGTGCGAATTTGCGGATATGCGAATCAACGAACGGCTAACAGCCATCGACCAACGACCACCGACGAACGGCTAACGGCTGACGGCTAACGGCTGACAACCACCAACCACCGACGCAACCTCACATCCGAAACACCCCGAAGTGGCCCTCCTGGTAAGGGGAGTTGAGCACGATTTCCAGGGCCAGGCCCAGTACGTCCCGGGTTTCCGCGGGGTCTAAGATGCCGTCGTCCCACAGGCGGGCCGTGGCGTAGTAGGGGTTGCCCTCCCGCTCGTACTTCTCCAGGATGGGCCTCTTGAAGGCCTCGGCCTCCTCGGGGGTGAAGGGCGGTTTGCCTTCCCGCTTGCGCTGGTCTTCCTTCACCGTGAGCAGCACGTTGGCCGCCTGCTCGCCGCCCATAACACTGATGCGGCTGTTGGGCCAGGTCCAGAGGAAGCGGGGTTGATAAGCCCGGCCGGCCATGGCGTAGTTCCCCGCGCCAAAGGAGCCGCCGATGATGACCGTGATTTTGGGCACCGTGGCGTTGGCCACCGCGTGCACCATTTTGGCGCCGTCCTTGGCGATGCCCCCGGCCTCGTACTCCTTGCCCACCATGAAGCCCGTGATGTTCTGCAAGAAGAGCAGGGGGATGCGCCGCTGCTGGCACAACTCGATGAAGTGGGTGCCCTTGAGCGCGCTTTCACTGAAGAGCACGCCGTTGTTGGCGATGATTCCCACGGGATACCCGTGGATGCGGGCGAACCCGGTCACTAAGGTGGTGCCGTAGCGGGGCTTGAACTCGTGGAAGCGGCTGCCATCCACCAGCCGGGCGATGACTTCCCGCACGTCGTAGGTCTCCCGGAAGGTGCGGGGCAGCACCCCGTAGATTTCCTCCGGGGGATAGAGGGGGTCTTCGGGCGGGGTCACGTCCAGGAAGTCCAGCCAGGAAGGGCCGGTGAAGGTGCGGGGCGGCAGCGCGGCCACAATCTGCCGGGTGATTTCCAGGGCCTCCTGGTCGTTTTCCGCGTAGTAGTCGGCCACGCCTGAGATGCGGGTGTGCACGTCCGCGCCGCCCAGTTCGTCCGCGGTGACCTCCACGCCCGTGGCGGCCTTGACCAGGGGCGGGCCGCCCAGGAAGATGGCGCCCGTGCCCTTGACGATGACCACGTCGTCGCTCATGGCCGGCACGTACGCGCCGCCCGCGGTGCTCAGCCCCATGACCACGGCAATCTGGGGAATGCCCTTGGCGCTCATGCGGGCCTGGTTGTAGAAGATGCGGCCAAAGTGGAACATATCCGGGAACACCTCGGCCTGCAGGGGCAGGAACGCGCCGCCCGAATCCACCAGGTAGATGCAGGGCAGGTGGTTCTCCTCGGCAATCTGCTGGGCCCGCAGGTGCTTCTTCACCGTCAGGGGGAAGTAGGTGCCGCCTTTGACCGTGGCGTCGTTGGCGATAATCATGACCCGTTTGCCCGCGACCCGGCCAATGCCGGTCACGATGCCCGCGGAAGGCACGGGGCCGTACTCGTCGTCGTACACACCCCACGCGGCCAGGGGCGAGAGTTCCAAAAAGGGCGAATCCGGGTCCAGGAGCCGGCGGATGCGCTCCCGGACGAAGAGTTTGCCCTGCTGCGCAATGCGCCTGTGGTATTTTTCGGGCCCGCCCTTGCGCACCTGGGCCAGCCGCGCTTTGAGTTCCTCGGCCAGGGCCTGGTGATGGGCCGCGTTGGCCTGAAACTCGGGCGATTGCGGGTCCACGTAGGTGGGCAGGGACGGAATCTCTTCCCAGGTCATGGATTCCTCCCGTCGTTGGCCGTTGGTCGATGGTCGATAGTCGTTGGTCGTTGGCCGTTGGCCGTTCGCTATCTGCTACCCGCCGACTGCCGACTGCCGACCGCCGACCGCTATCTGCTAACTGCTCCCCTCACATTCCCAAAAGCCCGGCCAGGGGGCCCAGTTGCTGCTGAATCTGGGCCATGCGCTCGTCGGCCGCCTTTTTGGCTTTTTCCAGGGCGTTGTTGAACGCGCTCACCAGCAGGTCCTGGAGCATTTCCGGGTCGGGGTCTTCCAGCAGTTCCGGTTCGATGTGCACGCCCAGCACCTTGTGATGGCCGTTCATGGTCACCTTGACCACGCCGCCGCCCGCAGTGCCGACGATTTCCAGGCTCTCCAGTTCCTTTTCCATGGCGGCCATCTGGTCCTGAATTTGCTGAAGCAGAGCCATGGGGTCCAGTCCACCCAGGCCGCCGATGCCGCGGGGCCCTCGAGGTCGGTACTTGGCCATATCTTCACCTCCGCAGGAAGGGGATTGCCTTCATTGTAACCCAGGGAAAACGGTTTCGCCGAGGAAACGCGGGGCTACGGGGACGCGTCCTCCTGATCCAGGGGCGGCAGTTCCTCCAGCGAAGTCAGGCCCAAAATTTCCAAAAACCGGGGCGAAGTGCCGTACAAGATGGGGCGCCCGGGCACCGGCGCCCGGCCCAACTCTTCGATGAGGCCTTTTTCCAGCAGGCTGCGCACCACACCATCGCTGCTCACCCCCCGGATGGCGTCGATTTCCGGGCGGGTAATGGGTTGACGGTACGCAATGATGGCCAGGGTCTCCAGCGCGGCCCGGCTCAGCCGCACCCGGGCCTCCAGGCCCAAAAAGGCCCGCACCGCTTCCGCGGCTTCCGCCGCGGTGACCAGGCGCACCCGCTGACGGAGACGCTGCAAACGCAGTCCGCCCGTGCGCAAGCGCTCTTCCAGCATGAGAAGCGCGGCTTCCACCTGGTCTTCGCTGTGGCCGGTGGCTCTGGCCAGCCGGGCCACGGTGGTGCCCTCTTCCCCCGCTACCAAAAGCAGGGCCTCCAGGAGGGCATCCAGACTTAAGGACGTACCTTCGGATTGCGCCATGCTATAATGCCCCTCGTCGGTGAACGTCGTCTGAAGGAGAATACCCCATGACACGCAGATGGATGTGGTTGTTGGCAAGCATACTCCTGGCGCTGGGAAGCGTGACCCACTCGGTTTACGCCCAAACGCCGCTGCCGTGCGATGAAACGCAGGCCCGACAGGCCCTGGACACCCTTCTTCGCCAGGGCACGCTGACCATCCATGCCACCGAGGAACAGGTCAACGGGTGCCTGCAAAAGCACATGTCCCGCATCCGGAGCCAAACGGGCCTGCGCTCCGTGGCGGTGGATTTCCGCGAAGGCTACGTGCGCCTGCGGGTTTCCCGGGGTTGGCCCACCTTCACCGTGGAACTGGAACCCCAGATTACGGACGGCCAGTTGTACGTCCGCTTGCGAGGCGTACGGATGGGATTCTTTCCCCTCCCCGCCGGGATGTTCCAGAAATACGTGGACCGGATAAACGCCCAATTGCAGCGGGCCTATGCCCACGAGCCCCTGGCGCGGGTCACCGTTCAAAGCCTGACCATTCACGACGACGCCTTGACGGTGACCCTGGCCTTGCGGAAATAATCCACCTTGCGCAGGGGAAGTATACCAGGATGCCGCGCATTTCCGGCGCCTTGCAACACGCGCGTTCCTCGCCCTTCGGCCGCCCGGGTTGGAGGCGGTGGGCCGTGTTCGCGTTGCTGGCGTGGCTTCTGGCGTTCTGCACCGCGCCGGTGCGCACCGGCCAGGAGGTGACGGTACGCATCCTGGCCGACGGCCAAACCCACACCGTCACCCTGCCCTCCGGGCAAACGGTGGCCCAAGCTCTGGAGCGGGCAGGCATCGAACGAAACGATCTGGATCGCATCGAACCCCCCGGTTACACCCTGGTACGGGATGGCATGACCGTACGGGTCATCCGGATCGAGGAGGACTTCGTCCAGGAAGAAGAAATCATCCCCTTCGAGCGCCGCACCCTGCGCAACGAAGCCCTGCCGGAAGGGGAAATCCGCCTGGTGCAACGGGGCGTCAACGGCTTGAAACGGGTGACATACCGCATCTTGAGGGAAGACGGCAAGGAAACCGCGCGCCAGGTGGTCAAAGTGGAAGTCGTGAAAGAAGCCGTTCCGGAAATCGTCATGGTGGGGGTGCGGCAACCCTTCCTGGCCCAGCCCATCCCGGGCCGTCTGGCGTACCTGGCCGGCGGCAACGCGTGGGTCATGGATGGCAACACGGGAGCGCGGCGGCCGGTGGTGCTCACCGGAGACCTGGACGGTCGGGTATTCCGCCTTTCCTTGGATGGGCGATGGCTGCTCTTTTCCCGGAAAGGGCAGGAAGAAGGGCCAATCAACACCCTGTGGGTCGTGGACCTGGAGGCTGCGGAACCCCAGCCCCTGCCTTTGCCTGCCGAGAACGTCGTGCATTTCGCGGGCTTCGGCCCTATCCAGCAATGGCTCATCGCCTACTCCACCGTAGAGCCCCGGCCCGGCCCGCCCGGGTGGCAGGCCAACAACGACTTGCGCTTCCTCCCCCTCCGGGAAGAGGGTCCCGGAAAACCGCGGGTGGTGGTGGAAACCCACGCGGGGGGCATCTACGGCTGGTGGGGCACCACCTACCGCTGGCATCCCCGGGGGCGCACCCTGGCCTACGCCCGCCCCGACCAGGTGGGTACGGTGGACGTACGAAAAGGCGTGCTGGAGCCTTGGCTCACCTTCGTGCCCTACCGGGCCCAGGGCGACTGGGCCTGGGTGCCGGGCGTGGCATGGGCACCCACGGGCGACGTGCTGTTCACCGTACTCCATGGCAACCCCGAGGAGCCGGTGGAAGAGGAGGACCCGGTGTTCCACCTGGTCGCCCTGGCGCCAGATTACTGGACGGGGCCTTTGATGTTGGCTGAGCATACCGGGATGTTCGCCTATCCGGTCACCTCACCCTTGCGAACCCTCCCCACGGGGGAACAGGCTTATTGGGTGGCCTATTTGCAAGCCCTGTTCCCGCACCAAAGCGACACCTCCCGGTATCGCCTGATGGTCATGGACCGGGACGGTTCCAACAAACGGGCCCTCTTCCCGGAGGAAGGTGCGCCCGGCCTGACCCCACAAGAGGTCCGCTGGTCGCCGGGGCCTCTGGACGAAAAGGGCCAGTGGGCCATCGCCCTCATCTATCAAGGCAACCTGTATCTGGTACAGGTTCCCACGGGGAAACCGCTGCAACTCACCACCGATGCCCTGGTCACAGCATTGGATTGGCGCTGAGGTTATAGTACAATCAGAAGTGGCTGGGATGGAAAACGCCACGAGACATGGTAGACAAGGACCAATGATGGAACAGGCTCGATTTCGTGAGTTGTTGACCCGTGAACTGCCCCATTTGCTGCGCCAGGACCCTGGCCTGCGGGTGCTGCTCTGGGAGATGTTGCGCCCTTACTTCGCGGACCGAAAGGAAACGGAAGGCCGCTTCGAGGCCTTGTTGGAAGAATTTCGTCGCGAGCGGGAAGCGTGGTTCAAAAAGTGGCAGGAAAACGAACGCCGGTGGCGGGAAAACGAACGACGGTGGGAAGAAAATCAAGAAATGCTTCGCCGTCTCATGGAAGAAGACAAGCGCCTGGATCGCCGCATCGATTCCACCATTGGCGCTTTGGGTGCACGCTGGGGCTTGCAGGCCGAAGAACGTTTTCGGAACGCGCTGGCCGGCATCATGAAAGACGTGGCGCCAGACGTGGACGTGGTGCGGGTGGTGGAATGGGACGAAACAGGCGAGGTGTTTGGGCGGCCCGACCAAATCGAACTGGACCTCATCATCAAAGATGGCGACCTCATCATCGGTGAAATCAAGTCGTCCATGAGCAAATCCGACATGTACATGTTGGAGCGCAAAGCCCGCTTTTACGAAAAGAAACACGGCCGTAAAGCCCGACGCCTGATTGCCATTTCGCCCATGGTCGAAGACGCGGCCAAAGAAGTGGCCAAGAAGTTGGGCATCGAGGTGTACACCTTCGCGGATGAGGCCGCGGAAGCACTGAACAACGACCCGCAAGAGAACCCCTAACGTATCAGGGGATGGGTGATGCTTCCATCCCCGGCTCTCTTGAACCCCACTGCCAAAGGAGGACGCGATGCCCTTGAAGGTCGAAATCATTGCGCAAGACCGCCGCGTGTGGACGGGCGAAGCCGATATGGTCGTGCTCCCCGGCGGTGAGGGAGAAATGGGCATCCTGCCCAACCATGCGCCCTTGCTGACCACCCTGGAACCCGGCTTTGTCAAGATCAAAAAGGGCGATAGGGAAGAGGTGTTCACCGTGGTGGGGGGCTTCGCGGAAGTGCGGCCCAACCAGGTCATCATCCTGGCCGATGCCGCGGAGCACGTAGAAGAAATCGACGCGGCCCGCGCCCAGGCCGCGAAGGAACGGGCCCAACGCATCCTGGAATCCGCGCCCGCAGACAGCGAGGCCTACCTGACCGCCCTGGCCGCGTTGCGACGAGCCAACCTGCGGCTGGAAGCCGTGCGCCGTTACCGCCGCGAGAAACCCATGACCATGCCGCCTCAGCAGCCCACCCCGTAACGCACAGGATGCCCTTATGAGTCCCTGGTTTTCTCAGGACATCGGTGTCGATTTAGGCACCGAAAAGACCCGCATCGCCACACCTGAAGAGGTCCTGTTGGAAGAAGCCACCCTGGCCGTGCTGGCTTTTGAAGACGAAACCCCTCGCATCGTGGCTTCCGGCGAAGAAGCCGAGGCCATGCTGGGCCGAGTTCCCGAGGGCCTGGAGGTGATTCGGCCGCTTCAACATGGCGTCATCGCCTATTACGAAATCACTGAGGCATTGCTCCGATATCTGTTGCGCAAGTCCAAAGCCGGTTCCTGGTTGTTCCGCCCCCGGGTGATGATCACCGTGCCCCACGGCGTGACCAGCGTGGAACAACGCGCGGTGTACGAAGCCATCCTGCGAGCCGGCGCCCGGGAAGCCTATCTCATTCAGTCCCCCCTGGCCGCGGCGTTGGGCGCGGATTTGCCCATTGGCACCCCGGCCGGCAACATGATCGTGTGCATGGGCGCGGGCAACGTCCAGGCCGCGGTCATTGCCATGTACGGCATCGTCACCGCGGAAACCTTGCGCAAGGGCGGCGAAGACCTCAACGAGGCCATCATCGCCTACGTGCGGAAAAAGTACGGCATCGTGCTGGGCATGTCCACCGCGGAAGAGGTGAAACGACGCATCGGCGCGGCCATACCTTTGGAAGAAGAACTCAGCATTGAGGTACAGGGCCAGCATCAGGTCACGGGGCTGCCCAGGCCTGTGACCCTGGTGACCAGCGAAATCGTGGAAGCCATGTACGACGTTTTGCAAGAAATGGTGGCCACGGCCCAGCGGGTCATCGAACAAAGCCCGCCGGAGTTGGTTTCCGACATCATCGATCGGGGTATTGCGTTGTGCGGCGGCACCGCGCTGTTGCGGGGCATGGACCGCCTGATGACCAAGGAATTGGGCGTACCGGCTTATTTGGTGGACCAGCCGTTGCATTGTACCGCGTTGGGTGCTGCGCGCGCGGTGGCCTTATATCCTCGCCTGCGGCGTCATCTTCCCCGAGTATAGAAACCCTTCTTTGAGGAAAAGCCATGCCTCGACGCCTCGCCGAGCACGGAGTTTGCCTGGTATGTGGCTCGGAAAACCCCCACGGCTTCGGTTTGACCTGGTACCTGGATGACGAAGGGCGCGTCCTGGCCCGCTTCGCCTTTCAGCAGGCCCAACAAGGCCCCCCGGGTCACGTTCACGGCGGCGCGCTGGCCGCGGTGCTGGACGAAGCCATGGGCGCGGCGGCATGGGCGGCCGGTTACCCGGTGCTGGCCGCGGAAATCCGCGTGCGCTATATCAAACCCGTTCCCCTCTATCGGCCCGTCACCGTGGAGGCCCGCATCCTCCGGGTGGAAGCGCGCAAGGTTTATACCGAAGGGCGTATCCTCCTGGAGGAGGGAACCGAAGCCACCACCGCGCAAGGGCTGTTCATCCAGGCCCCCCATCTTTTCAAAAACCAACCCATAAAACGCTGGCAACCCCTGGACGAAAACATCCCCCTACCCTGGAACCAAACCCTGCCTTCAAAACCTGCATCTTCCCAAGAAAGGACTTGACCATGTGCACCAAACGGGCTTTATGGATGGGCGATGCCGTCATCCTTTTCTTCATCACATACCTTGGCTTCGTAACCCACGGCACCCAGAGCCACCTGGGACGTTGGCTTCTCACATCTGCGGTCACCACCGCGGTTTGGTATCTGGCCGCGACGCCCGTGGGATTGATGGAACCCGCCTCCGCTTTGCAAAAACGCTGGTGGCTTTGGGTGGTATGGGCCACCTTCCTTTCCGTACCCCTGGCCCTGGCCATACGCGCACTTTTGCTCCGTCAGGCCATCGCGCCCCTCTTTCCCTTTGCCGCGGCTGGTTTCAACGCGTTGGCCATGTTGCTTTGGCGCGGGGTGTACACCATCCGTTGTCGCAGATAGTCCAAAAAGACCCTATTGCTCCCAAAAACGGCGAAGGCCCCCTCCCGCAGGCTACCTCAGCAACATGGTACAATATCCTTGCTTGCACATCCATCACCTTTCAACGGGGAGAACATGCGCATGCCAACCCTTACATTGGTGCTTCCCATGGCCGGCAAAGGCACACGGGTGCGCCCCTGGACGTGGAGTCGGCCTAAACCCCTGGTCTACCTGGCTGGTAAAACGGTCTTGGACCATATCCTGGAACACCTGTTACAGATTCCCGTGTCCAAACGCTTCGTCTTCATCATCGGCTACCTGGGGGAGCAAATTCGTGAGCACATGGAGCGCACTTACCCGGACCTGGACGTGACATACGTGGTTCAAGAGGAACCTCTGGGCCAGTCCCACGCGCTTTACCTGGCCCGCGAACATTTGCATGGGCCTACGTTAATCCTTTTCGCCGACACCATCATGGAAACCCGCTACGACCAAAGCGCCGGGCTTCCCCAGGACCGGGGCTTTGCCTGGGTACGGGAGGTGGAAGACCCCCGCCGCTTTGGCGTTGTGGTTCTGAATCCCGAAGGGCGCATCGCGCGCATCATCGAAAAGCCCGATACCGACGAACATCGCCTCGCGGTGGTCGGCTGTTACTACTTCCCCCGGGGGGAAGACCTGGCCAAAGCAGTTACCCGCCAAATCGAGAGGGGCCTGCGCACCAAAGGCGAATACTACCTGGCCGATGCCATCAACCTGCTTCTGGAAGAAGGGTTGCTCATGGAACCCGTGCCGGTGGAAACCTGGCTGGACGCCGGCACTTACGAGGCCCTCCTGGATACCAATCGTTACTTACTGGAACACGGGCGGGACAACACCGTGGAAGTCTTGCGACCCGGCCTGGTGGTCATCCCGCCGGTGTATATCGACCCCACCGCCCAGGTGGAATACGCGGTCGTGGGGCCTCATGCCACCATTGGCCCTCATACCCTGGTACGGCAGGCCGTGGTACAAAATAGCGTGGTGGATGCCCATGCCCGGGTGGAAAACCTGGTGGTGAAAGACAGCCTCATTGGACGGCACGCGCAATTGGATGGACGGCCCTGGAAGGGCTTCCTCGGCGACCACGCCCGTGTGGAAACGTGACCTTTCTCGGCTTCGACGTTCGTTGTTTGCAAGTACAAGCCATCAAATGGAGGCGCGACGATGATTATCGGTATTCCCAAGGAAATCAAGGACAACGAGTATCGGGTGGCCCAGACACCCGGCGGCGTGGAAATGCTGGTCCAACATGGGCATCGGGTTTTGGTGCAGGCCGGCGCGGGCGAAGGCAGCGGTTTTTCCGACGAGGAATACCGCCGTGCCGGAGCCGAAATCCTGCCCGATGCAGCGTCGGTCTGGAACCAGGCCGAAATGATCATCAAGGTCAAAGAACCTTTGCCCCAGGAATACCCCTTCCTGCGTCCCGGCCTCATCCTGTTCACTTACCTTCATCTGGCCGCAGAAGAGCGTTTGACCCGAGAACTCATGGAACGCCAGGTGGCGGCCGTGGCCTACGAAACGGTGGAATTGGACGACGGACGGCTCCCCCTTCTCATCCCCATGAGCGAAGTGGCCGGACGCATGGCCGTACAGGTGGGGGCCTACTACCTGGAAAAGCCCCAGGGGGGTAGAGGCAAACTTTTGAGCGGCATTCCCGGGGTGCGACCTGCGGACGTGGTTATCATCGGCGGGGGCACGGTGGGCATCAACGCAGCCCAAATCGCCCTGGGTATGGGCGCGCACGTGATCATCATCGACAAAAACCTGGACCGCCTGCGCTATCTGGACGAAGTGCTGCACGGCAACCTGACCACCCTGGCCTCCAACCCTCGCAACATCGCGGACTCGGTGCGGGTGGCCGACCTGGTCATCGGTGCGGTGCTCATCCCCGGCGCTCGCGCACCCCGCCTGGTCACCCGAGAACTGGTGCGCCAGATGAAGCCCGGCTCCGTCATCGTGGACGTGGCCGTGGACCAAGGCGGGTGCGTGGAAACCATCCGGCCCACCACCCACAGCAACCCCGTCTATGTGGTGGACGGCGTCATCCATTACGGCGTGACCAACATGCCCGGCGCGGTGCCTCGCACTTCCACCTACGGCCTTTCCAACGCCACCCTGCCCTACGCCCTGCTCCTGGCCGACCTGGGCTTCGAGGAGGCCGTCTCCCGAAACAAGGCCCTGGCCCGCGGGGTGAACGTATACAAAGGCCGCATCACCCACCCCGCAGTGGCCGAGGCCTTTGGGCTGGAATACACACCTTTGGAGAAATTGTTGTAGAGGTTCCTCGATCCCAAAACCGGAAAAACCTCGGTGGTCCGCGTTATCAGAGGCCAAACCCTTTTCGCCCGGAACCATGGAGGGTTCGAAGTTCCGGTGAAGAGGTTTTATGGGGTTGTGGTCACTACCTGTGTACCCCGTTATGTCAAAGCGCTGGTGGGCAGGGAGCAGCGTGCGGGTTGGCAGGGTGGGGTTTTGGAGCTTGGCTCCGTTTGTGGTGTAGGGGTCCTGGTGGATGCCTCCAATGTATACAAACTGGGTGTCTTTTAGCGGGTTGGCCGGTTGGCTGTCAAAACCTGCGCCCTCGTAGGGGTTGCGGTCGTAGAGTTTTACAAGGTCTACCCGCGGGGGTGGGTAGTTTACGGTGATGGTTTTGCTGCAGGTGTTGGTGGCACCATCGGGGTCTTGTATATGCACCACCACTTGCACATCACAGGTATTGGTGCCGGTCAGGGCAGGGGTTACGCCCGTAACCTGGCCCTGGGGGGTTACGTACACATCGTTTCCCGCACGGCGCGACGACAAACAGTTTCGGTCTACCGTTACGGTGGTGACGCTTACGGTATCCCCATCGGGGTCAGAAAGAGTAAGGTTGAGGCGGTGCTCCGTGGGGTTTTGCGTACGCAGAGTTTTGTTGGCGTCCCAGTACCTTTTAGCGTCGTAGGTGATGCTGGTGGGTCCGTTGATGGTGCAGGTGGGTGGGTTGTTGCCCCCGCCTCCGCCACCTCCTCCACCGCCGTTTCCACTGCAAAAACAGTAATTACCCCCGGGGTCGTAAAGACAGCGGCAACCGGGTCCACAGTCGGAATCTACCTGGCATTCGTCGTCCGGGCAGGGCAGTTCACCGCAATATTGACGGCCTACTTGGTCACACACTCGGGAACATTCACTTGGGGACGATACTGGACCGTAGGAGCCGCACGTAGTAGCGTTGAAACATGGTTCCCACCTTGGGGCACAACACTCACAGAACCAACAGGCTCCTTGTGCATAAATTGTAAACGCTCCGTGTAACGCATATAGCATCAGGAATAAGCCTGCAAAGAGTATCCCCCTTACGAATTTGCTCATAAAGAAATTTACCACAATTGAATATGTAAATCAAGGATGCCCTATTCTTTGCTTGCTAACTGCTGAAGTCGTTGCGTCAATTGTTCAGAGATACCTGCAAAATCTTCTTTGGAAGGTTCTTGAAAATATACTGTTCCTGAAGTAACCAACCTTTTTTGGCGGGTGGTGGGATCGTAAATTACATCTTCTAATTTTACATCTTTACCTTCAAATTTTATCAACGGCACTATTTCCAATATCTTTGAAGTATTTGAAAAATAGGCTACACCGACGTTGACGTCCCAGTCAGTAGGTTGAGCGTTATCCTTAGAAGTCGGGTGATTCCCTAAAATAGCACTCGGCGAAGCCCAATCAGCAGCCCGAGAAGCCACCTGTTTGGTATAAGCGTCCGTTGTAAAAACATCTCGTACAGTCAATTTTCCGTAAAAGTAGCCAATAACTACGGTTACATCTACGGGACCGTCGGTAAACCTGCAAGATGGCTGGTTGTATTTCTTCGGACACCAAACCGCGCGTTCGCTTTCAAAATGAACGATTAGAAATGTGTCTGGATGCTCTTTGAAAAACTTGGTTAGTGCTATCTCCAGGTCACGGTCAAAGATTCGAATTAGGTCAATAAAATTATAAAAAGTCGCCCAACCCAACCCCTCAAGTCCTCCGCGAAGAGCCATACGACCAATACTTCGCAAGCTCTCGGTATACCCATTTGGATAGCGCTCTGCCAGTTGCCGAAAGGCTTCTTGCAGGGCCTGGATGTCTTGTTGCAGTTGGGCTTCTTTTGTGCCTGCTGCGTCTTGTTCGGCCTCGGAGGTGGCTTGTGGGGTGGTTTCTGGGGTGGCTTGTTGGGTGGCTTGTTGGGTAGCCTCGGAGGTGGCTGGCATTTGGGTAGGGGTAAGTTCCACCGGTGGTTCGGTGGGGGTTGGTGGTGGTAGTGGGG
>JALWJZ010000047.1 GCA_026996855.1 Anaerolineales bacterium | reverse complement strand
GGGGGGGTGGGGGCCGGGGGGGCGTCGCCCTGCAGGCGGGCCCGCGCGGCCCGGGCAAAGGTCAGGGCCAGGTATTGCAGGATGGTGGTCTTGCCCGCGCCCGGCTCGCCCAGGAGCACCAGGTGGTGGGCCTCCCGCAGGGCCTGGGCCAGTTCCACGGGGGGCGGGGGCGGCTTGGGGCGCGCTTCCGGCCGACCCGGCCCGGGAGGCATTCTTCCTTCCGCGAATTCCTCAGGGGTCAGGGGCAGGCGGGGCTCGCCTTCCCGGTAGGTAGGCCGGACGCGCTCCTGGGCCTGGAGGAGCACGAAGACCTCCTGGAGCGGCGTGCCGTCGGGCAGGTTCTTCCACTTCTCAATGCGGGCCTCCAGGTAGGCCAAGAGCCGGTGCTTCAAGTCGGGGTCGAGGGAGGCGAGGGTTGGGTGCATGGTTCTGGTAGTAGCGGTTCGCCGATAGCCGTTGGCCGATAGTTGGTCGCGGTCAGGTCAAAAGGCCTGCCCCAAGCCAAATCAACAGGCCGATGACGACGTACCCAAGGACGTTGGCCAGGGCGCAAAACCCCACAATGCGCTCTCGGCTGATGGGGCCGGGTATGTTTCCCAGGCCCCATGCCCAGATGGGCACCTCGATGCCAATGGAGACCAATCCCAACACGATCCACCCTGTCCAAAGCCGTATCATGGCTTCTTCTTCCGAAAAAGGCGGGGTGAGGGCGAGAAAGGCAAAGGAGCACCCAATAAATCCTACGATTGATGATATGAAATTAGCCAATAGCGAAAGACCCAAGGCCCGCAAGAGGGAGGGGCGCAGGGCCACGTACATGGTCAGGGCTTCCACCAGGGCGGCCACAATCCAAAACAACAGCCCCCAGGCCAGCCCGAACACCAAAACGAGCAAGGGGCCTCCGGCATCGGCGGCCCAGTAGGGTGGGGGAGTCGGAAACGCGACGGGTACGTTCGATCGAACAGGAGACATCGTGTCGTCGTAGGGCATGCAGAACATAGCCGCATGTGTTTTCACAATGATACCATTGCTTTTCCATCGGTTCGGCGTTGAAGCAGGAGCAGGGGAGGGACCATTGGCCTTTTTTCCTTTTTCGTTCACCCATTACTTTCGATAAGTACCCTTATCGAAAGTAATGGTGGGTGGTAGACAGGCAGCAGGTACCCTAAACCAACCCTAAGCCGAATGGACGAGAAAACCTGGACGACGAAGAAGGCATCCTGAAACCTTGCCAAGCCACAAACCAGCGCGTTCTCCCCGCCCATGACTGCGAATGCGTTGAGCGCTGCCAAAAGACTTTCGAGGCACTGGGAAAACCCTTCCCTTTTTCCTGGGGCCTGCCGCCCACCCCACCGGCCCGGTTCAAGAGCCCGGACCCCTGACAATGCAACAACAGCGTGAACATGCAACGCCCGAGTCCCTCGCATATCGTGGCATTGGCCTCAAGGACAAAGATTGTTCACTTTGATTTTTGCTTATATCCCTCTGAAGATTTTTGCTTATATCCCTCTGAATAGTCAGAAAAACAGAGCGTTCATCAGTGGCAAGACTGCACGTGTTTTTCGACGGAAGCACCAAAAACCTTCATGAGCACATGAAAAAGGCCCGGACCAGGCTGCTTTGTGTGCACCTCTGTTACGGATACACGCAAAACGAGGGGCGGGAAGGCGGACGGGTGCGGTAATCGCCCTGGGGAATGCTGCCCGTTTCCAGGAAGGAGTGCATCACCCGGGCCAGGCAGGCCCAGTAGGTTTCCCCCGCAGCAAACACGGCCTGGCTGTGGCCCATCCCCTGCCACACCCAAAGGAGTTTGGGCGGCCGGGCGGCTTCGTACAGTTGGTACGCGTGTTCCACGGGAATGACGGTGTCCTCTTCACCGTGCAGGAGCACCAGGGGTCGGGGCGCGATACGGTGGACCACGTCCACCGGGCGCATCTGGGAAGGATGCAGACCCGTCATGCGGGCGGCGAAGAAGCGCACCACCGGCGGCAGGCCCGGAAGGCGTATCAGGTTGCCCTCGATGGCCACCAAATCCGCGTAGGGGCTGTCGGCCAGCACCATGTGCAGAAGATCGCCCTGGGGGTCCCGGGCCGCGGCCCACAAGGTGGCGGCCGCGCCCATGGACGTGCCCCAGGCCAGCACCCGCGCCACGCGAGGTTGGGCCAGCGCGAACCGGGCCGCGGCTCGAACGTCTCGAGCCTCGTAGTAGCCGAAGGTGCGCATGGCTCCCTGGCTTTCGCCGTGCCCGCGGAAATCCCAGGAGAGCACGCCCAGCCCGGTATAACGGGCCGCTTCCGCGTGCACCCGGGCCATGCGGTGGCCTCCCTGACCGTGGGCCAGCAGGAGCACCGCGGACTCCCCCACCGGCGGCGGGGTGTACCACCCGGCCAGACGCAGGCCGTCCTCGGTGGTGAACACCACGGAACGGTAGACCACACCGTAGTCGCCCGGGGTCTCCCGCATGGGAGTGAAGGGCGAGGGGCGGTACACGTACCCCCGGGCCACCCGATACCCCAGACCCACCCAGGCCAGGGCGCCCCAAAAGAGGAAACTGAACAGGGTAAAGGCGAAGAGGCGGAGAAAACGGGTCATGGGCGAATTGCGGATTTGCGGATGTTTGCGGATGGGCGGATGTGCGAAGGGGTTTTGGTATAATGAGGCCGCTCTCGATGGGGAACGGTGGGGCAACGAAGGCCCCGGCTCCCTTTGTATACCAAAAAACTCCCAGGAGGTGGCACCATGGGCAAAGGCGACCGGCGCACGCGACGTGGCAAGATTTGGCGCGGCACTTATGGCAAGTACCGCATGCGCCCGAAGAAGAAGCGGAAGAAACGGGAGAAGATGGGCAGTGGACAGTGATTAGTGATCAGTGGTCAGTGGTCAGTGGTCAGTGGTTAGTGGTCAGTGGGCGGTGCGGTAGAAGGATTTGAGGGCGTCCCGGCAGGGGGCGCCTAATTTGTGTCCCACATCGGCGTAGCACACGGTGACCTCCGCGGCGGTGCGGCGGAGCAGGTTTTCCATCTCCCGGGCCCGCTCCAGGGAGATGATGGGGTCCCGGGTGCCCCAGGCGGCAAAGACCCGTTTACCCTTCCACATCCCCTCCCGTACCAACCTTTCCGCCCCCCTGGGCACGAAACCCACGATGCTGGCCAGGGTGGCCATGCGCCGGGGACGGTGCAGCGCGTACAGGGTGGCCACCCCTGCACCCTGGCTGAACCCCAACCAGTGGGGCGCCTCCCAGCGGCCCTGGGGGAAACCCGCCTGCAACATGGGCAGCCAGGTATCCAGCACCTCCACCGCGACCGCGTAATCCTCCACGGTGCTGCGCCGGCCCTGGGGGAGCCGGGGAATCCAGCCGTAGCCCCCCTCTTCCTGGGGGAAGGGCGCGCGGAAGAAGACCCACAACCCCGGGGGCACCCAGCGGGCGAAGGGTTCCAGCGCGTGCTCGTTGCCCGTCCAGCCGTGGAGGAAGAGGAACACGGGGTGGGGCCCCGGGTCCGAGGGCACGCGCACCCGGGCCAGGCCGCTGTGGGTGAGGGGGAAGGTGTGCCAGGGCATGGGAGCCTCCGGAATGGGCGAATAAGCGAATATGCGGATTTGCGGATGTGCGAATTTGCGGATTTGCGGATGAGCGGAAGCCACCGGCCAATGGCCCATAACCAACGGCCACCGGCCAACGGCCAACGGCCTATGTCGCAAAAAGGTCCATAAAGGGGCGGAATTTGAGGTCGATTTCTTCCCATTCTTTGGCGGGATGGGAGCCGGGCACGATGCCCGCGCCCGCGTACAGCCAGGCCTGGTGCTCACGAAGGAGCGCGGCTCGAATGCCCGCGTACACCCGCCCTTCGTCCTGGGGGGTGAGGAAGCCCAGGGGGCCGGCGTACCAGCCCCGGGGGAAAGGCTCCACCGCCTGGAGGAAGGCCAGGGCCGGCCTTCGGGGCCAGCCGCCCAGGGCCGGGGTGGGGTGCAGGGCCTGCACCAGGTCCAGCAGGGTGCCCCGAACCTGGCGGGCCTGCACCGGGGTGTACAGGTGATGGATGTTGGGCAGGGTGCGCAGTTGCGGCCGGGGGGCCACCTGCAAGTCTTCCACCCAGGGACGCAGGGCCTGTACCAGGGCCCGCACCACCCAGGCATGCTCCCGCAGGTCCTTGGGGGAATGGAGCAGGTCCCGGGCCCGGGCCGCGTCCTCTTCCGGGGTGGCGCCCCGGGCCGCGGAACCGGCCAGGGCCATGGTGGTGACGGTTTCGCCCGCTTTGACCACCAGGGTCTCGGGGGTGGCGCCCACGAAGGCGTGGCCGGGCGCGGGTTCCAGCAGGAAGCAGGCGGTGTTGGGGTAACGCGCGTGCAAGCGCTCCAACACGGTAACCGGGTCCACGGGGCCGGTGAAGGTGAGCACCCGGTACCGGGCCAGGACCACCTTGTGCAGTTCCCCGCGGGCGATGGCCTGGAGGGCGCGGTCCACCATCAGGGTCCAGGCTTCCCGGGACACCCCCTCGTGCCAGTGCGCCACATCGGGCAGAGG
>JALWJZ010000046.1 GCA_026996855.1 Anaerolineales bacterium | reverse complement strand
CCCCTCCACCTTCACCACCACCCCGGCAGGGGGAGCATACGCCTGGGGGTCGGGTTGGGGAACCCAACCCCGGTCCACCATCAGGGCTACCTGGGGATGACCCTCCAGGAGCAGCGGAGTAAGCACCCGGTACCCCGGACTGCCCTGAAAGAAACGGTTGCGCAGGAAAATCTGGCCTTCGGGGTCGTAACGGCCTCGGGCCACACCGCGGCGGTACCGGTACGAAGCCGGGTCTTCCTCAGGTAGGGATGCGTTGATGTCCAGGGGTGGGGCCTGCACCTGGGCCAGAACGCGCGCGTTGTGGGAGCGCTTCTGCTCCAGACGGCTCAACTGCCAGAAGCCCAGGCGCACCATAACGCCAGCGGCGGCCAGCACCAGCAGCGTCAACAAGAGGGTGCGTCCTCGAAAAGCCTGTTTCAAGCCCTGAGCCAGTACGTGCAACATGTTCCTACCTGCCTCCTTGTCGTCGGGTGAGCCACCACCAAAGCGCGACCATGGCCAAGAGGCCTGCTCCGACCAGGAAAACGCGAGAAGACCCTGAAGATGCGTCCACCTGAACCGCGAAGGCAAAGTTCCCCTGGGCTTCGGGGGTCGTGACGCTAATTTCCACGTCCCAGCGTCCGGGTCGATCCAATGCCACGTCGATTTCGTGGTGATGGGGATAGGTTTCGGACGGCGGTGCCGAGGCCTGCAGGGTGACGCCGCTTTCGTGGGTCAGACGCGCCTGCACGCGCGCGTGGCGGATGGGGGTGTCCATGCGCACGCCCGGCTCGTACACGGCCACAGTGATGTGAAAGGTACCCACCCGGGGCGGTTCGGGGAAGGTCCAGATGTTGACCCGATACGGCCCAAGGCGACCACCCACCACCCGGGCCACACCGCCGCCATGCGCCAGGCCGGGCCGGGCTTTCCCCAAAAGCCACAACACCAGGAACAACACCAGCAGGGAGCGTTTCATGGCGAGGGCTGCTCCTCCCATCCCGGTGCGCGCATGGCATCCTCGGGAGCCAGGGCATGGGGATGGCGCACAGCCTTGCGCTCTTCCTGGGAAATGTATCGGGCGATGAACACCAGCGCGGCGTAGATGAGCATCATGCTGCCGAAAATCCACATGATCATACCGCCCAGGCGTTGGTCGTCCATCACGGAAAGGCCAAAGTAGCGGGGCACGGTGGTGTAGTAGGTGTAAATGGGTTCCTGGGCAAAGGCAATGGCCAACCCCGCCACCATGTTCAGGGGCACCGCGCTCAGTAGATACGTAAGCCTTCCGGGGAAGGAGAAACGTCCGTGGATACGGGGGCCGGCGTTGGTGATGTGCCACCAATACACCAGGGCCGGGAGGAAAAAGGAGAGGTGTTCCAGGTCATGGGACCAAGTCAGGCGCAGGGCCCAGTTGTACAGGTTGGGGTCGTGCCAGCCCAGGTATACGGTGAGGAAGCCCAGCCAGGCGATTTTACGGTTGGTGGTCATCCGTAAAATGTGGCGCAAGCCGGCGCGCGGTCCAAACAAACGCTGGCCCAGGGTGGAGCGCCAGCGCGCGGGCAAGGCCCACAGGAACACCGGCATAGGGTTGGCCAGCCACAGCAGGGGCGGCGCGAACATAATGAGGAAGAGATGCTGCACCATGTGCACGGAGAAGAGCCATTCCGAAAGCACCGCGATGGGGGATACCAGGGCCAGGAACAACAGGAACAGGCCACCCCAATACGCAGCCAGGCGCCAGCCGCCCGCGCTTTTACGGCTTCCCCGCTGGCGCATCCGCCACCAGCCGCGGGTGTAAAACAGCCCCAGGCTCAACAACACCAACACAATGTCCCAACGGGGTTCCCAGAGGGCGAGCACGTTCATGGTCGTGTACGTCTCCATCGGAATTGGAGCACGGCGATGCAGCACCACGCTCCTTGAATCTCCCCCATTGTACCCAAGAGCGGCATCGATGGATGTGCCGTTTGGGCAGCTTTACAGGCAGGCCTTTTTGGAACGCCTTGGTCGGACCGGGTCCGGGACCAGTGTCCACCAACGGCCGTCGGCCGATGGCCGACCGCCTTTGAAATTCTCGGCGACCTTTGAGTGCATCCATCCGATGTGCCGGGCGTTTGGTGTCCTGGCGCCATTGGAATACAGCACGCCCGAAAACACCGAGGCTTCGTGCCTTCGCGAGGCGGGTGTGAGATTTCAGTAAGCCAGGTACAAAACCGGTGAAAGGGCAAACTTCCGAGAAGCATTTAGGATAGAAGCGAACACTCCAAATACGAACGGAGGCCGAAGCCATGACCCAACGAATCTCTTTCCACCACTTCCGCCCCCTGCGCCCTCGAGGACGTGCACCGCCGTTACGCTGACGCCTCCCCTGTACAACCCAAAAGCCCTCACGTCCGCTTCCTCCCCGGGTTTCGGTCCGCCCGGGGAGAAGCGTTTTAGGAAAAGGTGCACGTGCGCCTTTTCCACTCTGTGGAACGCCCATTGTCCCGGGGGAATGGGTAGTCCCAGGGGTATGGTTCTGGAAAAGCCCGAAAACCAGACCCTCTCCTCTCCTTCCGCCCCGGGTTTCGGTCCGTCCGGGGAGAAACGTGCGGATGGGAGGGGTGGGCGAATCAGCGAATTTGCGGACGGGCAGGGGCAGGGTTACCGGAGGTGCATCTCCAGGATGGGAATGACGTCTTCGGAAGCCGAAAGGGCCAGGTTTTGCAGTACCTCCATCCCCCGGACCACCTGACCGATGACGGTCACCTGGCCTTCCCAGTCGGGCCGGGGGGCCAGGAGCACGGCCAGGCGAGGGCTGTTCCACCCGGGGGTTTCGGGCTGGAGCATCACATGCCCGGCCTGGAGGCGGCGTTTGGGCGGTTCCCACGGGATGAGAAAGCCCGGGTGCCCGTAGCCGGTGTTGGAAGGGTCGCCCAGGTACACCGTACGCGCGGGTTCCACCGCGTACATTCCCATGCCCCGGTACCAGCCCTCCTGAGCCAGGAACACGACCGCGTTCACCCCCTGGGGCGCCCATGCGGGTTGCAGTTCCACCGCGACCGGGCCTTGGGGGAGGGTCCATTCCCACCGATACGTACGGCCCATCTCGATGCGCCACGGCGGGCAGGTGGTGAAGGCCCGTTGCGACAGAAGGTGCAAACGGACCACCGGCTCCAGACGCTCCGGCGTGACCGGGCCCGGGAACCATTCCCCGTTGAGAAAGACCACCGGCACAGCCTGCAAGCCCAGGGCCTGTCCCGCGTTCCAGGCCCGCAAAGCCAGGGCCTGAATTTCTTGACTGGCCAGATCTTGGGTGAACCGGGCCGGGTCCAGGCCCAGGTCCTGGGCTGTTCCCACCAAATAGTCGGGAAACTGCTCCGGGGGCAGGGTCTTCCAATGGGGTTGTTCTCGATACAGGCGGCGGTGAAAAGCCCAGAACCTCCCCTGGCGGGCCGCGGCTTCCACCGCTTGCACGGCCATGAGGGCTTTGTCGTGGACAGGGACCAGGGGAAAGTGGCGGTAGACCAAAAGCACGCTTTGCGGGTATTCGGCCATCAGGTCCCACAGGGCCGCGTCCAACCGGGCGCAGGGTTCGCATTGGTAATCGCCGTACACCACCAGTACCACCGGAGCATCGGTAGGGCCATAACGGTGGTCGTCTTCCAACAGATACCCGGCCTTGTGGGGTGTCGGGGTTTGGGGTGCCAGCACCCGGCAGGCGCTGCGCGTTGCGCCGGTAGGTGTGGGCAGCAAGGGGGGCTGCGGGCTGGGGGTGGACATAGGTTTCTCGACCGATCTCGATTGGGCACAACCCACCAAGGCAAGCAGAGCCAACACCATACCCAGAAAGGTCCCTTGTGCAAAGAGAAAGTGCTTTCGCACCCTTTCGACCTTGTTTCGTCTTCGGTGCCTCATGGTGTTTGGCATCCTCATTTCAGACGTTCGGTCAGCCGGGCCTCTTCCCGGGCTTTTCGTTCCATCCAGGCCAGGGTAAACCGGGCGGTGACCAGAAAGAAGACGGTCAGGCCGATGAGGGCCAGCAATTCCACTTCCGGTGGAAGGAACCCATACGCCCGGGCCTGAGGCAGGCTGAGTTGGCGCACCGCGTCCATGCCCAACGCCAGGGGGATGAAGGACGCGGCCACGGCCATCCACAAGGGAAACGCAGTGATGGGATAGTACAACCCGGAAAGCAGGTAAATGGGTTCCTGGGCCAGCGCGGCCCAGTGCCAGGCTTCCCGGCTGGAGAACAGGAAGACCGAGGCAAAGGTCATGCCCATGCCGTAGAGCGCGGCCAGGGTCATGAAGAGCACACCCAGCAGGAGCAACCACTGGTCAACCTGGAAACTTACACCGAACAGCCAACTGCCCACCAGCAGGATGGTCACGGCTCGAATGCCGCTGGACACCATGCCGCCCAGGGCCATACCCAGCAAAATCGCGCTCAGGGGCGCGGGGGAAATAATGTACAGGGGAAGGTTGCCGCCTTGTTTCTCCCAAAAGAGTTGGGTGGCCATGCCCCAAAGCACGTTGAGCCATATCGCGGTCATGGCGCCGCCCAGCAGCACGAACCCGATGTAGGCTTCGGGAGCCTCCAGAGCCCGGTACACGAACACATACGCGGCCACGGCCAGCAGGGGCAGGGCCACGTCGATGACGAACCAACCCCGTTGTCGGGTGAAGCCGATGACCCGAGGGTACGCCCGGCCCAGAACGGTCTGGAAGAACAGGCGCCATCCCGTGTTGCGCCGAGGAACCGGCGGCAGGCCGGTTTTCAGCGGGGTGGGTTGGGTTGCCGTCATGCTGCTTGCTCCTGGTCGTCCGGGTCCCAGGTTTCCCCTACCAGATGCAGGAACACGTCTTCCAGCGTCGGGGTCCGTTTTTCCAGGGAAAGCACCCGGGCCTGGTGCTGCAACAGGGCTTCCAGCACCCGCACCAACACTTCGTCGGCTTCCAGGTACACGTCCAGATGCGCCCCGCGAGGCGTTTTCCGCATCCAGACCCGACGCACGCCGGGGAGGTTTCCCAGATACGCGGGCGAAAATTCCCCCTGAAACGCAATTTCGATGCGAAAGGAAGCCTGTTGGGGGAGCCGCTGTTTGAGGGCCGCGGGGGTGTCGCAGGCAACGATGCGCCCCCGGTGAATAATGGCGATGCGGTCGCACAGTTCTTCGGCTTCCAACATGTAGTGGGTGGTCAGCACCAGGGTGCGGTTAGGATGCTCAGCCATCCATTCTTTGACGAAAGCACGCACGTCCCGGGCCGCTTGCACGTCCAGCCCCAGGGTGGGTTCGTCCAGGAAGAGGACCAGGGGGTCGGTGAGGAAGCCCCGAACCACGTTGACCTTTTGGCGCAATCCGGTGGAAAGTTCCGAAACCTTGGTGTTCAACCGATCGACCAGGCCCACCTGTTCGGCCAGGGCGTGAATGCGCCGACGCGCCACGTCGGTGGGCAATCCGTAGAATTGGGCGAACATCCACAGGTTCTCGTACACGGTCAGCAGGCCGTAGCCCGAGGTCTCGCCACCGGAGACCATGTTGATGAAGGGACGAATGCGGCGGTATTGCCGTTCCACATCGTACCCCAAAACCCATGCCCGGCCCGACGAAGGGGTGAGCAGGGTGGTCAGAATCTTGATGAGGGTGGTTTTGCCCGCGCCATTGGGCCCCAGCACGCCGAACAGTTCCCCGGGATGCACCTCCAGGTTGACCTGGTTCAGGGCCACAATGCGGCGTCGGGCTTTATCCCGGGTGACGTACATCCGGGAAAGGTTTTCGGTGCGAATGGTGGCTTCCATCTCCCTTGTCTCCATAGCGGGGCTTTCTCCATCATACCTGAAGTTGTCCGTGAGCGAAGGGCAGAGAGTTTGGTACACTTGAAAGCACACCTTTCGAGGAATGGTCATGCGAAACCTGCAAGGCAAAATCGTGCTCATCACCGGGGCCTCGCGCGGCATCGGCGCGGCCACGGCCCGGGCCTTCGCCCGGGAGGGGGCCCGGGTGGTGCTTTCTGCCCGCAACCGGGAAGCGCTGGAAGCCGTCGCCCAGGCCATCCGAGAAGAAACGGGCCGGGAAACGCTGGTCCTGCCTGCGGACGTGAGCCGGGAAGAGGACCTCCGCGACTTGGTCCGGGACACCCTGCAAGCCTGGGGCCGGCTGGACGTGGTGGTGGCCAACGCGGGGGTGTACGTGCAGGCCCCGGTGCGGGAGACCACCCGGGAGCATTTCCAGCGGGCCTTTGCCGTAAACTTCTACGGCGGCGCGCTGTTGGTGTTGGAGGCCCTGCCCCATTTGCTTTCCCAGGGGGAAGGCCACATCGTGCTGGTCACCAGCATGGACGCCAAGAAGGGCATTCCACCCGACGGTCCCTACGTGGCGGCCAAGGCCGCGCTCAGCCTGTGGGGCGACGTGCTCCGCCAGGAACTGCGCGGCACCGGCGTGGGCGTGTCCATCGTCTTCCCCGGCCGGGTGGATACCGACATGGTGGCCCACCTGCGGGTACCCTGGATTTCGGCCAAGATGCCACCGGAGAAGGTGGCCCGGGCCATCGTACGTGCGGTGAAGAAGCGCCGGGCCGAGGTCATCGTGCCCTGGCAGGCCCGTTTGTTCTGGTGGGCCCAGGTTTTCTCCCCTTCCCTGGCCGATGCCATCGTGCGTTGGTTCCGCCTGTCCGGCTGGCCAGCGATAGGTACTGAGCGCGATACTCATTCGGAGGAGGGAGCATCATGAACACCCTTCCACCCCCGCACCCCTGGCTTCAGAAACAAGAGGTGGCCTTCGTGCCCCAAGCCACATCCCCGCTGTTGGACACGGTCTTGCAACAACTGGCCCATGCCTATCGAAGCCTGGGCCATGACGTGGTGGAACAGCCCAACCCGGAGACCACCCGCATCCTCATCACCACCGCGCCCTACGGCCGGGACGTGTACTGGAAAAAGGCGCTGCTTTTCAACCTGCGCCGCCGTTTCGGCTTCCACCGTATGCCGGAATTCTGGACCGTGGTCGGCGTCTCCCCGCGACAGTTTCGGGAAGACCTGGACCGGGTACAGGCCGCGCTGGCCCGGGGTGTGGAAGGCCTCCGGGACCTGAACTTCGAGGGCATTTCCATGGACACCGCGGCCCTGGCCATGTGGGAACAGGGCCGCCGCGGCGGTCCCATCGCCGCGCTGGAACGAATCATCCAGGCCCAGGCCAAATCCATTCGCGTGCTTCTTGTGGTGGGAGAAGACGAGCCCGAAGAGGCCTATATTTTCGATTTGGTGGGCGCGTACCCCCGCATACCCCATCACCCCGAGTTTTACAGGGAAATCGTGCTGCGCATGGTCACCCTGGCCAGCACCCGTACCGTGAGCCATCACGAGAAGGTGGGGGAGCCCATTCCCCGCGCCCTCTGGGAGGGGCTCACCACCCCCAAGGCCATGATGCAGGCCAGCCGGGCCTTCGCCCAACGGGATTTCTTCTCCCCCACCGTGCGCATCGCGGACTTCGTCCGGGTGCCCGGCGCGCTCATCCTTTCAGCCATGATTGCCGAACAGTACAGCGAGGGGTGTTTCGCCACCTGGGAACCGGAACTGGACGCGCTGGTGGCCACGGTCACGGGGAGCGCCCGGCCGGTGCAAAAGGGCAATTTGCGGGAGGAGGACCTCTCCGTCATCGTGGGGGTGCGGCCCGACGGCATGGGCGCTTATTACCGGGTGGTGGAAGGCCTGCCCGGCGACCCGCCTTCTTCCGAAGCGGTGGAACTGTACGGCATGGACGCCCGGCTGCCCCGGGTGCGCTGGCAGGGCCGCGAGGTGCCGGTGACCCGCTCCAAATTGCACGGCCATCGCAGCGTGCGGGCCTACGATCCCAAACGGGTGGAGTACATCCCCCTGCCTCCGGCCTACCACCACTACCCCGTCACCTGTGCTTCCGAAGCCCAGGCCCTGGCCGTGATGGACGCCTTTGCCCGGGCAGAGAGCCTGCAAAACCCCGACGACCCCCGCACCCTGGCCTTCACCATCGTGCCCTGCCACGGCGTCATCATCGTGGAAAAATGGGTACCGGGCAAAGCGCCCTTCCAGGAAATCTGGGAAGCCATGGACGGCGGCGCGCTGGAGATGAGCCTGGCCGTGCCGCAAGGGCCTTTCACTTACGTGCCCGGCCCCGACGGCCGGATGCATTATTCGGAGGAAACGAAAGCACAGCCTCGCCCGACCCCCTCGGCTGTGCAGAAGCCCGCTGAATAAGGAGTTCGCCATGCGCCGGTTCAAACAATTGGCCGCTCTATGGGGATGGTTGTTCACCCTGTTCGTGGCCATGAGTCTTGTGGCCTGCCAGGAGGCGTCCCTCTCTCCAAATCCAAATCCAAATCCAAATCCATCCGCGACGGCCCTTGGGCCGCTTTCGCGCCTGGGCACACCGTCGCCAACGCCGACCGCTACCCCTACCCTTACGCCAACGCCGACACCCACCCCCCTTCCACCAGTACGCTTTGCCGTTATCGGTGACTTTGGGCAGGACGGCTCGGGTGAAGCCGCGGTGGCCGAATTGGTCAAAGACTGGAACCCCGACTTCATCGTGACCACCGGAGACAACAACTACCCCAACGGCTCCAAACTCACCTTCGAGAAGAACGTGATGAAATACTACGGAGATTACGTGCGGGAGGAGCGCTTTTTCCCCGTGCTGGGCAACCACGATTGGGGCTACTATACCCCCAACACCCTGCCTTTCCCCGAGTTCTTCCCCTATCTCCCGGGCAACAAACGGTATTACGACCTGGTACGCGGGCCGGTCCACTTTTTCATGCTGGATAGCGACCCCAAGGAGCCCGACGGTATCACCCCGGATTCCAAACAGGGCCGCTGGCTTCAGGAACGCCTGAAGGCTTCCACAGCCCCCTGGCAGGTGGTGGTCTTCCACCACGCGCCTTATTCCTCGGGCTGGCACGGCGACACCGAATGGATGCAATGGCCCTTCGCCGAGTGGGGTGTGGACCTGGTCCTCAACGGCCACGACCACACCTACGAACGGGTGCACCGCCACGGCATCGTGTACATCGTCAACGGCCTGGGGGGCAAGTCCCGATACGAATTCGAGCACGATACCGAGGGAAGCCAGGTTCGGTACAACGAAAAGTTCGGGGCCTTGTTCATCGTGGCCACTCAGGAGGAAATTCGAGGGCAGTTCGTGAACGTGGATGGGAAAGTCATCGACGAGTTCGTGATTCGAAAATGAATCTTCAGCCGCCACCCACGGGCGGGAAAATGTCGATTTTGACCCCGTTGGTCACCTCTTCCCCTTCGCCTTTGGGCAGGTAGATAAAATCCCGGCCGTCGAGGAGAATGTGAATGCTGTGATGCAGCCGTCCGTCCTCGGTGAAGAAATGCTCCCGCAGGGCGGGGTATTGCCGAACCAAAGCCTCGGCCAGGTCGCGCACCGTAGCGCCTTCGGGCAAATCCACTTCCACGGTCTTCTGGCCCACAATCGCCCGTAACGTGGCGAAGAAATTCACCTTGACTTTGGGCATGTCTTCCTCCTGGAAACGGTGGGTTGAAGGCTCTGTAAAGGGCTTTATCATTGTGCCATACCTGGAGGAACCGGTCAAACGCAAACGCGTTTTTTCCAAAATCATGGGAAAAAGCCGCTTGGGCCTTGGTGGAGGGCAACATCATGGCTTCGCGAACGGGCTTGCTCATCGTGTACACCGGGAACGGCAAAGGCAAGAGCACCGCAGCCTTCGGCCTGGTGATGCGAGCCTGGGGAAGGGGTATGCAAGTATGCGTGGTGCAGTTCGTCAAATCCAGCACGGGGAAATGGGGTGAGGTCAGGGCCGCGAAGAAGATGGGCATCCCCTGGCACATCACCGGGGAAGGGTTCACCTGGAAATCCAAAGACCTGAACCACAGCCGCGCGCTGGCCGAGGAGGGCTGGAACCTGGCCCGGAAGTGCATTGCGTCTGGCGAGTACGACCTGGTGGTGCTGGACGAATTCACCTATCCGCTAAAATTTGGTTGGCTGGATACCGACCAGGTGCTGAACTTCCTGGCCCAACGACCGGCCCACGTCCACGTGGTGGTGACGGGCCGGGATGCGCCTACGGCCCTGGTGGAGGCCGCCGACCTGGTCACCGAAATGCGCAAAATCAAACACCCTTACGACCGGGGCCTCAAGGCCCAACCGGGTATCGAATTCTAACCCGTACCAACTGCCGACCGCTGACAACCGACTGCCGACGGCTGACGGCCGACCGCCGACTGCTAACGACCATCTGATCCCTGGAGGTTCCCATGCCCGAATTCCTGCGCCTTTGGTCCCCTGTGGAAGCCCGGGAGCACTGGCTCCGGCACATCACGTATCGGGTGGAGACGGAGGAGGTGCCCACCGCGGAGGCCCTGGGCCGGGTGCTGGCCGAGGCCGTCCGCGCGCAGGAGCCCATCCCCGGGTTCCCCCGCTCCACCGTGGACGGCTACGCGGTGCGGGCCGCGGACACCCACGGCGCTTCGGACAGCCTGCCCGCGTACCTGCAGGTGGTGGGGGAAGTCCCCATGGGCGCCGCGCCCGAATTTCAAATCGGGCCGGGTCAGGCCGCGCTCATTCACACCGGCGGGATGCTTCCCCCGGGCGCGGATGCGGTGGTCATGGTAGAGTACACCCAACAAAGCCGGGAAGGTGAGGTGGAGGTGCTGCGCGCGGTCGCGGTGGGAGAAAACGTCATCCAACCCGGGGAGGACGTGGAGGCCGGGCAGGAGGTGATGCCCGCGGGGGTACGGCTGCGCCCGGCCGAAATCGGCGGGCTGATGGCCCTGGGCCGGACGCGGGTCCGGGTGGCCCGTCGGCCCCGGGTGGGCATTCTTTCCACCGGCGACGAGGTGGTGCCCCCGGACCGCGCGTTGCAGCCCGGACAGGTGCGGGACGTGAACTCCTACACCATCGCCGCGCTGGTGCAGGAGCGCGGTGGCGTCCCCGTCCGGTATGGCATCCTGCCCGACGACTACCAGGCCCTGCTGACCGCGGCCCGCCGCGCCTTCGAGGAAACGGACATGGTGGTCATCACCGCGGGGTCCTCGGCCAGCACCCGAGATATGACCGTGCAGGTGCTCAACGCCCTGGGCGAACCGGGCGTGCTGGTGCACGGCCTGCGCATCAAACCGGGCAAGCCCACCATCCTGGCCGTAGCCGAGGGCCGGCCCTTGCTGGGCCTGCCGGGAAACCCGGTGAGCGCGCTGGTCAACGCCTGGCACCTGGTGGTACCGGCCCTGGACAGGCTTCAAGGTGTGGCCGTCACCCGCCCCCGTCCTCGCGTGAAAGCCCGGCTGGCCGGGAACCTGACCTCCGAAGCCGGGCGGGAAGAGTGGTACCCCGTGCGGCTGCGCACCGCGGACGACGGCACCTTCGAAGCCGAACCCATCCACTACAAGAGCAACCTCATCTTCCGCCTGGTCTGGGCCGACGGCCTGGTGCCCGTACCCGAAAACGCCACCGGCCTGCCCGCGGGCGCGGAGGTGGAGGTGTTTTTGTGGTGAAAGATCTGAAATTTACGCATTACGCAGTAGAAAAGGGTATACTTTGATCAACGACAAGGAGGAGATCGCTATGCATACTCTACAGGTTTTGCAACAAATTCGACGATTTTCTCCTGAATTCTTAAAAACAATCCAACAATCCGTACACGAGGCACGAAACGAAGCAGAATTTGAACGACGGATTAACAACGAAGTTGAACGCATCGCGAAAAAACTTGGTGCGCAGTTGCTATTCCGTGAGCAGTACACCCTGGCCACGGGCCGTGCCGACGCGGTGTACAACCGCTTGGTCATCGAATATGAACCGCCGGGGTCTCTACGCCCCGGCCTAAACCACCGCCACACGCAGCACGCGGTACAGCAGGTCAAGAAGTACATCGTGGGTCTCGCTAAGGCAGAAAAACATGACCGCGACCGCTTACTGGGCGTAGTTTTTGACGGATATTACTTCATCTTCGTCCGCTACCACGAGGGCCACTGGATCGTAGAAGAGCCACTGGAGGTCAACGAAGCCTCCTGTGAGCGCTTCCTGCGCTCGCTCTTTTCCCTCTCCTCCGGTCGAGCGCTCATCCCCGAAAACCTGGTGGAGGACTTCGGCAGCCAGAACCTCCTGAGCCGCCAGGTCACTCGCGCCCTGTACAACGCCCTGGAGGGCCACGCCGGCGACCTGACGGCCCACCTATTCGCGCAGTGGAAGCTGTTCTTCGGCGAAACCGCAGGGGCCGACGCCGCGGCAGGCAAACTGAAACACAAGAAGGAACTGCGCGCCTTCGCCCGGGGCATGGGGCTGCGTGGCGAACAGGTGGACATGCCCCGCCTGCTCTTCGCCCTGCACACCTACTTCTCCTTCCTGGTCAAGAACATCGCCCGGCTGGTGTTGCAGGCCTATGCGGGCGGCGGCCTGGGGGCCACGCCGCTGACTACCATTGCAAACCTGCAAGGCGAGGCCCTGCGCCGCGAACTGCGCCGCCTGGAAAGCGGCGGTCTCTTCCGCACCCTGGGCCTCAAGAATTTGCTGGAGGGCGACTTCTTCGCCTGGTATCTCGACGCCTGGAGCCCCGACATCGAGGACGCACTGCGGCAGGTGCTGGCCTGCCTGGCCGAGTACAACCCGGTCACCGTGCAGGACGACCCCTACAGCGCCCGCGACTTGCTGAAGAAACTCTATCATTATCTGTTGCCGCGCGACATCCGCCACGACCTGGGCGAGTTCTACACCCCCGACTGGCTGGCCGAGCGCCTGCTCAACATGCTGGGCGAGCCGTGGTTCATCTTTCCTAAGGGAAACCGCCCGCCCAGGGGCCTGCCCGAGAAACGCCTGCTCGACCCGGCCTGCGGCTCCGGCACCTTCTTAGTGCTGGCCATCCGCGCCCTCAAGGCCAACTGCCTGCTGGCCGGCCTCTCCGAAGCCGACACACTGGAGGTTATCCTGAATAGCGTGGTGGGTATTGACCTCAACCCCCTGGCGGTGACCGCGGCCCGGGTCAATTACCTTCTAGCCATCGCGGATCTGCTCCCTTATCGTCACCGGGAGGTGGAAATCCCGGTCTATCTCGCCGACAGCATCCTCACCCCGGCGCGGGGTCAGGGGCTCTTCGCCCAGCATCGCCGCATCCTGGAGACCGCGGTCGGACCGCTGCCCGTGCCCGAGGACATCGACACGCGCGCCGAGATGGAGCGCCTGACCGACTTGCTGGAGGAATATGTTGTCGGCGACTTCACCACCGAGGCCTTTCTAGCGCGTTGCCAGCAGGAGATCCCCGACCTGGAGGAGACCCTCCAGGCCGCCGAAGTGCTGACCGAACTGTTCGAGAAACTGCGCGACCTACACCGCCAGGGTCTGGACGGCATCTGGGCGCGCGTGCTCAAGAACGCCTTCATGCCCCTCTTCTTGGAACCCTTCGACTATGTGGTGGGCAACCCGCCGTGGATTAACTGGGAGAGCCTTCCCCAGGGATACCGCCAGCAGGCCGCGCCGCTGTGGAAGGATTATGCCTTGTTTCAACACAAGGGTTTTGACGCAATCCTGGGCAAGGCCAAAGACGATATATCTGCCCTGATGACTTATGTAGCCGCGGATCGTTATTTGAAGGAAGGAGGCAAACTAGCCTTTGTCATTACCCAGAGTGTGTGGAAGACTTCCGGCGGTGGTCAGGGCTTTCGCCGTTTTCGCATTGGCGAGAGTGGCCCCTTCCTGCGCGTGCTCCACGTGGACGACCTGAGCAGCCTACAGGTCTTCGAGGGCGCGAGCACCCGTACCAGTATATTTGTGCTGCAGAAAGGGCAGCCCACCCGCTACCCAGTGCCCTACACCTATTGGAAGAAGACCACCCGCGGCAAGGGACTGGACTACGACAGCACCCTGGATGAGGTACTGGCCCAGACCAAACGCCTGCAGTTTTACGCCACACCGGTGGACGCCGACGACCCGACCAGCCCCTGGCTCACCGCCCGCCGCAGGGCCCTGGACGCCGTGCGCAAGGTGCTGGGTGCATCGGACTATCAGGCTCGTGCCGGGGTCACCACCTGGGCCAACGCCGTGTACTGGCTGGAGGTTCTGGCCGAGCGGCCGGACGGCCTGCTGGTGGTGCGCAATGTGACCGAAGGGGCCAAGCGGACTGTAGAGTCTATCACCACCGAACTGGAGCCAGACCTGGTCTATCCTCTGCTGCGCGGTCGGGATGTGAGGCGCTGGTATGCCGCCCCGACTTACCGCATACTGCTCACCCATCGGGAAGGTGACCGATTGAATGCTATCCCGGAGAAAGAGATGCAGCAGCGCTACCCCAAAACCTGGGCCTACCTGAAGCGCTTCGAGGGACCCCTGCGTGAGCGCTCCGGCTTCAAGCGCTACTTTACCCGCAAAGACAAACGCGGGCAAATCGTTGAAACCGGCCCCTTCTACTCCCTGTTCAACGTCGGCGACTACACCTTCGCTCCGTGGAAGGTGGTGTGGCGGGAACAATCGGCCTGGTTTACTGTAGCGGTTATCGGGCCTTACGAGGATAAAGCGGTCGTTCCGGATCACAAATTGATGCTGGTTCCTTGTGAGAAGGCGCAAGAAGCGTATTACCTGGGGGGTATACTCAATTCATCGCCAGCCATACTTGCTGTATGGGCGTATGCCATTTCTATCCAGCAGACCACCCATATCCTCGATAACATCGCTGTTCCCCGCTACAATTCATCTGATGCCCTGCATCAAGAAATAGCGGCCCTCTCCCGCCGCGCCCATGCGTTGGCCCCGCGGGCGTATAATAGAGACGAGGCCGCTCAGGTTGAACTGGAGCAGGTGGAGGCCGAGATCGACCGCGCCGCGGCCCGGCTGTGGGGCCTGAGCGACGAAGAATTGCGAGAGATTCAGGCGAGTCTGGAAGAGTTGCGAGGATAGAACCATGTACCTGTCTCATCTTCATATCCGTCATTTTCGCAGTCTGTATGATGTCACATTGGAACTCAAGCCGCTGACGATTTTCATCGGCCCCAATGCCAGCGGAAAATCTAACGTTTTTAAAGCCTTACGATTCCTCCACGATGCAGTCGCTGGAGATCGGCTAGAATGGCAAGCATACGATAGCCAGATCGACGACCTCGTTTGGTATGGGACTGACGAAGCAGGCAATCGCCCAGAAACCATAGAGTTTGATTGCGACTTTCGCTCACTCCAAGGTCGTCCTTTGGGAACATACCGGACTGCCTTCCATTGCGCCGAATATATCACCATTGATTCTGAGCAACTAAAAATCGCTCTCTCGGCAGATTCGCCCGAATTGAGCACTTTTTTGCATCGCGAGCAGGAAAGCGTTAGTTTGCATATTGGAAAGCGTGGAAAACCTCTAAAACGACCAAGTCGACTAAAGGCTCCGTCCGATCGTACGCTCATATTACGGGAAGAAGGTCCGGATTTGCAAATGGATCCGGCGCGTTCCATCTACGAACACATTCGAGGTTGGCGGTTTTTTGACGTTGTACCTACAGAAGCACGACGGGCCTCCTTTATACCCCAGTATCCTGAAGAGGTCCCACCCCTGGCTAACGATGCCAGCAATCTTAGTGCTTTTCTCTACGCTCTCTGGCGATTACAGTCTGACGACTTCGACATGATCGCCGAATACTTGGCCGACATGGTGGGTTTCCCCCAGAACCTTATTGTTGAACATGATGCTGATCGTGGAGGACGCAACGCGCGTTATGCTCTTATTGAGAGACCATTTGGTGAGGAACACCCCATTCCTCCCGAAAGCCTCTCAGATGGAACTGTGCGTCTGTTGGCCTATCTCGCTCTTTTATTGGGAGATCGTTCCGTATCTTTAGCTTGTCTTGAAGAGCCCGATCGTGGTCTGCATCCTCGGTTGATGTTGCATTTGGCCGATATTCTTCGACAGATGGTTGCTCCTACATCGAGCGAGGGAGAACAAGATGTATTGGCTCCGCAAGTTTTAATTGCCACACACAGTCCTGAATTCCTGGATTGCTTTGATTTGCGAGAAGAGCAAGATTATTTACAAGTTTATATTGTCGAACGCGATGCTGCTGGAAAAACCGTTTTCAAACCGGCCACGGCAAAAGAATTTATACCTTGGCTGGAAAAATACCGTCTTGGTGAGGCTGTACGACGTCGTTTCATATCATAGGCTAATCATAGGCTAATTCTGGGAGTACAGAAGCATGCCTCGCAATGTCATGGTTTTTGTTGAAGACGAGTTAAATGATGCGTATGAAATTCTCGTGAGGAAGGCTATGGGTCTTCCACTTGACATAAACCCTGGGGCGCGTATTCGTGTTGTCCGAGTCACACAGGATGAATTAACGGATTATAATAATTTGCTGGATTTGTCCCAACGTGCCCTGCGCAGTGGAGCACAACAAGTGGTTTTCTGTATGGACCATGAAGGGCCTGGAGCAGATTCCGGGCGGGTACAGGCTCGACGTCAATTTCAGGAAGCTTTTCGGGGGTTGTGCGACCATATAGAACGCTTGTCACCAAATGATCCATTGAAGAACATGCTGTTGGTACGTGTCGAAGTACACACTTGTCTCGAATCGTGGCTTTTGAGTGATCCGCCAGCAATCGCGCGTGCAGCGGGGGATTATTCATATATCCCACCTGCAAGGCAAACGCATCTGTTGCCCCCTCACCAAGCACGTCAAAACATAGCCCACATCCTCAACGAAGTTGGCAGACGTCGCTCCAAACGGCATCTGCGAAGGATATCCGCCAGCGCTGTCAGGTCATGGGGGCACCGAATTGCTCGTGAGATGGACATCGTAAATGCACGAAGATATAATTTTAGTCTCGATTATTTTTGCGCTATGATAGAGACAAATCAGAATGGGTGCGAGCAAACGTTTCCGGATCCGCCTGAATGAGGAGAGGAAAATGCCCAATCCATTCCAGCCGCTTCAGCAAGCCCTGCGCACCCTGGTGGAAAACGCCGAGATACTGCCGGCCACTGGTCAAGCAGTGACGGACATGGTCACGCCGGACATTGAGGAAATCTACGACCGCCACACTACCGGCGAGGCCACCGTAGATACCGTTTGGGAGACGGATGCCCGCTCGCTTTACCGCACCGTTAAACCAATCCCGCGCACTCAAGAGCACGGCTTCCGCTACTTTGTGGATGGCTCGGCCCGCACCTATTTCATCGGCACCCTATTGGAACAGGGGCGCTCCACCCCTGTGCAAATTTCTCAGGTCGGCGCGGCTATGGTCAAACGGGAAGACGATGGGCGCATTCGAGTGGCCGATAGCCGTCATCTCATCTTGCTCACCCTGGAAAAAAGCCAGGTTTCCGAGGAACTGTGGCAGGAACTGGAACAGGCCATCAAGGGGGTTCCAGGATACGACCTTTGTGACAGCGCCACCAACAACACCTACGCGGATATGCTGGGCCTGCGCGAGTCTCGCCCCCGGGGCGCCCATCGGGCCAACTGGTACATGCGCCAGATGGAGGTCGCTCTCGCCTTATCTGTGCCGCGCGAAGAAAACGCCTGGCTGATCGTGGACGGCAGTCTGGGCAATGAGTTTGAGACCTGGCGAGGGGCTCCTCTGGTGGGCGTGGCCAAGACCTTCCGTCGTGACACCCAATTTAAACTCGGCAGCG
>JALWJZ010000045.1 GCA_026996855.1 Anaerolineales bacterium | reverse complement strand
ACTGGCCGAAGCCCAGAAGCGTTCCGAACAGCGACTGGATCGCCTGGAGCAAGCGGTAGCAGAACTGACCGAGGCTCAGAAGCGCACCGAGCAGCGGCTGGACACGGTGGAACGACGCCTGGACCATGTAGAGCAGCGATTGGACCATGTGGAGCAACGACTGGACGAGGTAGAACAGCGACTGGAGAAATTGGAGCAGCGGGTCGACAAGATGGACAAGCGCCTGCATCGGGTGGAGGTGCGCTTGGGCCGGGTGGAAGGCAAACTGGCTGAGTACGTATTTCGCGACAAAGCCCCCGCGTACTTGGGCACCCATGGATTCCGCCGAACCCGCTCCTTATCCCCCTCGGAATGGGTGCAGATTGTGGACGCTGCAGAAGAAGACGGGCGCATTACTCCTGAAGAGCGCGGCCAGGCTTTGTTGGTAGATGCCGTCGTCCAGGGCCGTTATCAAGGCCGGGACGTACTCTTGGTCGCGGAAATTTCGGTAACCATTGAAGACAAAGACGTGGTGCGCGTTGCAGAACGGGCCAGCATCTGGCAGAAGGCTCTTCCGGATTATCGGGTCATCCCTGTGGTCGCGGGAGAGCACATTGCTCCTACGGCCTGGGAGCGGGCCAAGGCGGAAAAGGTCGTCGTGCTCTTGGATGGCGACATCTATACCTCGGCCGTCGAGGCATGATGCTTTTCGCTTGGGCTTTGGCCTTTGCGAATTCAGACTCCATCGACACAAATGAGGGCCCCTGTGAATTCCTTTCTCCCCCTGCGTGATGTCTTCTTGGTGCTTACCGCCTGGGCAGGCGCCTTTTTGGTGGCCCTGTGGCTTGCGGTGATGGTGTGGACGTATCGCGATATGCGGGCGCGCCATCGGGACCGCTGGGCCGCCTGGTTCGCGGCGCTGAGTGTGGCTTTGCTTTTCCTCCCTGGTGTGGTGGTGTATTTGCTGTTGCGCCCCCGTATGACCCTGGAAGAAGCCTACCAAAAGGCCTTGGAAGAAGAGGCTTTGCTGGAGGCCCTGGAAGAGGTGCAGCGTTGCCCCGGGTGTACCCGGCGGGTGCAACCCGACTGGATCCTTTGCCCTTCTTGCTTTACCCGTTTGAAAAAGGCCTGTCACCAGTGCGGAAAGTTGATGGAACTCTCCTGGACGTTGTGTCCTTATTGCGGCACCCCGGTTCCCGGTGCTCGGGTCGAAGGAACCACCACCGAAGACGCTCTGCGTACACTGGCTTTGGATGTGGAGGCCCCGGAACCTTCCTCGGAATGAACCGGTTCCGTTTCCCCTGAGGCTTTCTCCAAAAAAATCGTCTCCAAGACAGCAGGAGGATTTTGCATGACGTCCTTGCATATGCTGGCGCCCAACGTTTACCACACCACCCTGGCCAACGGCCTGACCGTGCTACTCAAGCCCCTGCCCACTGCCCCCGTCGTCAGCCATTGGATTTGGTACAAAGTTGGCTCGCGTGATGAGCCAACAGGACGCACCGGCGCGTCCCATTGGGTGGAACATATGCTGTTCAAAGGCACGCCCAAGTTTCCCGCCGGGGTGTTGGACAAAGCCATTTCCCGAACGGGTGGCTACTGGAACGCCTTTACCTACATGGACTGGACGACCTACTTTGAAACCCTGCCCGCCGAACACGTGCGCCTGGCCCTGGAACTGGAAGCCGACCGCATGGTGAACGCCTTGTTTGAACCCAAAGAGGTGGAATCCGAGCGCACCGTGATTTTGTCCGAACGGCAGGGGCATGAAAACGAACCCCTCTTTCTGCTGGGGGAAGAAGTGCAGGCCGCGGCTTTCCGTGTCCATCCTTACCATCATGAAATCATCGGGGACACCGCCGACCTGGAACGCATGACTCGGGACGACCTTTACGCCCATTACCGCACGTATTACCGGCCCAACAACGCGGTGCTGGCCCTGGCCGGCGCCTTTGACCCCAAAAGCATGTTGACGGAAATTCGGCGCTATTTCGAGGATTTGGAGCCCGGTCCGGAGCCGCCGCGCCTGGAACGCCCGGAACCACCCCAACGCGGGGAGCGCCGGGTGGAAGTACGCGGTCCGGGTGAAACCTTCTTCGTGCAGGTGGCCTATAAAGTGCCCCGGGCCGCGAATGCGGATTTCTTCTCTTTGTTGGTGCTGGCTTCCCTCTTCACCGGGCCGGTAAACCTGAACCTTTTTGGCAGCGGCATTACCAACCACACCTCACGGCTGTACCAGGCCCTGGTCGAAACGCGTCAGGCTGTGGGTGTGGGGGGATCGTTGAGTGCCACCTTGGACCCTTACCTGTACTGGATGATCATCACCGTGCATCCCGATTCCGACCCGGATACCGTCCTGCGCACCCTGGCCGATGAAGTGGCGCGGCTGCAAGAACAAGGCCCCCGGCCCGAGGAACTGGAACGCGCACGGCGGCAGGCGCAAGCCCTGTTCGCTTACGGCAGCGAAAGCATCACCAACCAGGCCTTTTGGTTGGGGTATAGTGCCATGTTTGCCGATTACGCCTGGTTCGCGGAATTTTTACCGCGTTTGAACGCTGTGACCGCGGACGACGTACGCCGCGTCGCGCAGACGTACTTGCAACCCCACCGTCGCGTGGTCGGGGTGTACCTTCCTACAGGAGGCCAGGCATGACTTTCCGATTTCCCACCGCGCGTTTGGCATCCGGCTCTACGGCCGATTTTGCCCTGCCAGGTCCTCAAGATATCCATCGAGTTCCATTGGACAACGGCCTGGTGCTGTTGTCTCGGCATCATCCCCACAGCCCTTCGGTGGTGGTGCGCGGACTGCTCTTCGCGGGTGCGTATTGGGACCCGCCCCAAAAGATGGGCCTGGCCGCGTTCACCGCTTCCATGCTCAAACAAGGCACCCAGCGGTATTCCCATCGGGAAATCGCGGACCTGCTGGAATCGCGCGGTGCCAGTTTGAATCTGGCCGGCCATTTTCACACCGTGGGTTTCGGGGGCCAGGCACTGAGCGAAGACCTCCCCCTTTTGCTGGAACTGCTGGCTCAGGTTTTGCAGGCGCCCACTTTTCCCCCGGAAGAAGTGGAAAAACGCCGTGCCCAAATTTTGACCTCGCTGGATTTGCGCGCCCAGGACCCCGCGGCCATGGCCGACCTGACCTTTGACGCAATCCTGTACCGCAGCCATCCCTACGCCCGTCCCGAAGAGGGGTTCCCGGAAACCATCCAGGCCGTTTCCCGAGAAGACCTGCGCGCGTTTCACGCCCGGCATTACGGCCCCCGCCGCATGATTTTGGTCGTCGTAGGAGCCGTACCCCCGGCCCAGGTAGAGGACCTGGTGCGCCGTTATTTCGAGGCGTGGCACAACCCGAAACAACCGGCAGAGCCGGAACTCCCCCCCGTCCCACCTCTGAAAAGCGCGGTGCGGCGCTTTGTCCCCATTCCCGAGAAAAGCCAGGCCGATTTGGTCCTGGGTGTGGTAGGACCCCGCCGAAACAGCCCGGATTATTTCCCCGCGGCTTTGGGCAACAGCATCCTGGGGCGATTCGGCCTGATGGGCCGCCTGGGCGATGTGGTTCGGGAGCAGGCCGGGCTGGCCTACTATGTGTATTCAGCCCTGAACGCGGGGTTGGGGCCGGGGCCGTGGGATGTACACGCGGGCGTGGCGCCCCACCACGTACCCCAAGCCCTGGATTTGATTTTGGGAGAAATTCGTCGCTTCATCTCCGAACCCGTGACCGAAGAGGAATTGAACGACGTGAAAGCCGCGGCCCTGGGACGGCTCCCCCTCAGCCTGGAGACCAACGCCGGGGTGGCCGGTGCGCTGCTGAACATGGAACTCTACGGACTGGGCCTGGACTACTTGCAGCGTTACCCCGAATGGATACGCCGCGTCACCCGGGAAGATGTACTGGAAACCGCGCGGCGTTACTGGGACCCCGACCGGTTGGCCATTGCCGTGGCCGGTCCCGCCTTTCCGGGTTCGGAAAATTGGCCTCAGGGAGCGCCCACACCGGAGTGGTTCCTGTAACCCGGCCCCTGTTCATGGGCGTGGGGAAATTCGCCGACTTCGACGGGTTTTTCGGCTCGAGAAAGGCCGCGGTAGAGAAGAAGCCCCAGCACCGTTTTCGGGCTTGGGTATAATAGAAGTGCCCATGCCCCAGTAGCTCAAAGGAGAGAGCAGCCGCCTCCTAAGCGGTTGGTTGGGGGTTCGACTCCCCCCTGGGGCTTTTTCGGAAGCGGGGTTTCTATACCCCGTTTTTTCTTTAGAGCACCTTGTGCAGGAAACGATGCCTTCCCTCGCTCTGTCTCCTCGAGTGCACGGCGGCGGCCGGGTCGAGCGTCTTCCCCAAATGGAGGGGTGGCGTCTTTGGCTTCCACCCGGCATGCGAGGCTACCGTCTGGCCCAGTTGGACGATTACGACGCTTTGCCACGACGGGCTTTCCCCCGGCGGCCGCCCCTGACCCTGGAACTGGAGGCGCGGGTACAACCGGAAACACCGCCGGGTACCTGGGGCTTCGGCTTTTGGAACGACCCCTTCGTGTTGCTGGGCGGCGCAGGGCGACGTTTACCCACCGGCCCCCAGGCCGTGTGGTTCTTCGGCGCTTCACCGCCCAATCACTTGAGTTTGCATCCCGGGGTGCCGGCACGCGGTTTTTTCGCGGGGGTCACAACCTGGCACATGCCTATGCGCCATCTGCCGTGGTTGTCCTTGGCCGGGCTGGCCGCGTGGCTGCCGGGCCTTCGCAATTGGGCCCGCCGGCACTTTCAAACGTGGATGCGGCAGTGGGGCGTGGTGGTTCCGGTCTCACCGGCTGGCTGGCACCGGTACACCCTACTCTGGAGACCCGACCAGGTGCGGTTCTTCGTGGACGGTGCCGAAATCGGCCACAGCCCCTGGTCCCCCAGACCGCCCTTGGGCTTGGTGATTTGGGTGGACAATCAATTCGCCGCCTGGGCACCGGGCCAGCCTCCCCGTTGGGGCACCCTACCCTGCGAACACCCGGTACTTTTGGAAATCCGGCGTGTGCGCATCATGGACGCATCTTGAGGGGAAAACCCACAATTCGACTTGCCGGACCGATACCTGGCCCGAATTTCGCCGATTTTCCGTTTATAATCCTTATGGGAACATGGCCGAAATTGTCCTGGGAGGACGGTGCAGATGATTCGCTTCGATCGACTTACCGAGCGAGGACAGGAAGCCGCGCAAAGGGCCGTGGAATTGCTCCAACGGTACGGGCATTCCCAACTGGATACCGAACACATGCTGTTGGCCTTGCTGGAACAGCGGGACGGCACTGTGCCCCGCCTTCTATCGTTCATCGGTGTGGACGTGGAGGCACTGCGGGCACGTTTGGATTCCTTGTTACGCACCTCGCCTAAGGCTGGCGTGTACAGCCGCGGCATGGGGCAGGTGTTCGTCACCCCGCGGGTGAAGCGCATGATGGACATGGCCCAATTGGAAGCCAACAAACTGGGGGACCAGTACGTTTCCACCGAACATCTGTTGCTGGCCATCCTCAACGAACCCCATTCTCCCTCCACCCGGTTGTTGCGGGAATTCGGCGTCACCAAGGGGCGGGTGTACGAGGCCATCCGCCACGTGCGGGGCGGCCGCCGGGTGACCAGCAAGCAGGCCGAAGGCAAATACCGCACCCTGGAGAAATTCACCCGAGACCTGACCCAAATGGCCCGGGAAGGCAAACTGGACCCGGTCATCGGCCGGGAACGGGAAATCTCCCGGGTCGTCCAGGTGCTGTGCCGACGCACCAAGAACAACCCGGTGCTCATCGGCGAGGCCGGCGTGGGCAAAACGGCCATCGTGGAAGGCCTGGCCCAACGCATCGTTGCCGGCAAGGTGCCCGACCTGCTCGCGGGCAAACGTCTGGTCGCCCTGGATTTGACTTCCCTCATCGCCGGTGCTCGCTTCCGGGGTGACTTCGAAGAGCGTCTCAAAGCCGTCATGGAAGAAATTCGCGACGCGCAGGGCGAGATCATCCTTTTTATCGACGAACTGCACACCGTGGTCGGTGCCGGCGCGGCCCAGGGCGCGTTGGACGCGGCCAACATCCTCAAGCCCGCCCTGGCCCGCGGCGAATTGCAATGCATCGGCGCTACCACGCCGGAGGAGTACCACCGGTTCATCGAAAAGGACGCGGCCCTGGAGCGCCGCTTCGCCCCCATTTACGTGGACGAGCCTTCGGTGGAAGAGACCCTGGAGATGCTCAAAGGCCTCAAGGAACGATACGAGCAACACCACCACGTGCGCTTCACCGACGAGGCCCTGGTGGCCGCGGCTCGCCTGGCCCACCGTTACATCCCCGACCGACACCTGCCCGATAAGGCCATCGACCTGCTGGACGAGGCCGCGGCCAAACTTCGGGTGCAATTGCACACCCTGCCGGAGAAATTGCGGGAACTGAAGACCCGCATCGAGCACTTGAAGAGCGCGGAAGAAGAGGCCTCCAACCGTCACGATTACGAACGGATGGCCCAGTACCGCATTCAACGCATGCACCTGGAGAAGGAGTTTCAACGGCGCTTCGACGCCTGGAAAGCCGAGCAAGGGCTGGCCGATGTGGTGGATGCCAACGCGGTGGCCCAGGTGGTTTCCGAATGGACGGGTATCCCCGTGACCCAATTGTTGGCCGAAGAGCGAGAGCGCCTGCTCCACCTGGAGGATTTGCTGCGCCGCCGCGTGGTGGGCCAGGAGGAAGCCATCCGCGCCCTGGCCGATGCCATCCGCCGGGCACGCTCCGGGCTGAAGAATCCCCGAAAGCCCATCGGCTCCTTCATCTTCATCGGGCCTTCGGGGGTGGGCAAGACCCTGCTGGCCAAGGCTCTGGCCCAGGTGCTTTTCGACGACGAAGAGGCCCTGGTACGGATCGACATGAGCGAGTATCGGGAAGAGCATTCCATCGCCCGTCTGTTCGGCGCCCCGCCCGGATATGTGGGCTATGAAGAAGGCGGCCAACTGACCGAAGCGGTACGCCGCCGCCCATACCGGGTCATTTTGTTCGACGAAATCGAAAAGGCCCATCCCCGGGTGTGGAACGTACTGCTTCAGGTGCTGGACGAAGGTCGCCTGACGGACAGTCAGGGCCGCACCGTGGACTTCCGCAACACCGTGGTCATCATGACCAGCAACCTGGGCACCGAATTCGTTCGCAAGGGCGGCCGTTTGGGCTTCGTTTCGGCCGACGGCGACCTGGTCGACCGGCAACTGGAGGACAAAATCCGCAAGGCCCTGAAGGAGACCTTCCGGCCCGAATTCCTGAACCGGGTGGACGACATCATCGTATTCTCTTCGCTGGACCAGGAAGCCATGCGCCAAATCGCAGAATTGCAGTTGGAAGAACTGCGCTCTCGCCTGGCAGAACAGGATCTGGACCTGGCCTGGACCGAGGAGGCCCTTCTCTGGCTGGCCGAAAAGGGCTACGACCCCGCCTACGGCGCGCGTCCCCTACAACGGCTCATCCAGCGGCACATCGAGGGGCCTCTTTCCGTGGCCTTGCTGCAAGGCGTTTTCGCCTCGGGAGATCAGGTTCTGGTCGATGTGGAAGACGACCGGCTGGTCCTGCGCAATACCGCGGGGGAAGCCATAGCCACCGCGCCTCCGGCCACGTTGAGCGCGGAGCATCTCTAACCGTGCGCACGTTTTCCGTGCGTACCCCAACCCCGCTCTTTGTGATGTGAGTTTCACCTGTTGGGGAAGTCGCCGGTGCCCACTCGAGTGTATTCCTGTGCCCTGATTGGACTGGACGGCGTCATCGTGGAGGTAGAGGTCGACCGGGGCCGAAGCCCCGGTGGCATGGTCATCGTAGGCCTTCCCGATGCCTCGGTTCAGGAAAGCCGCGAACGGGTGTCTTCGGCTCTGCGCAACAGCGGCTTTTCCATGCCCCGACCGCGCCTCACCGTGAACCTGGCCCCGGCCGCGGTACGCAAGGCCGGACCGGTGTACGACCTGCCCATCGCACTGGGCGTGCTCATGGCCACGGGCCAACTGGCCCCCGACCTGCTGGACGACGCCCTGGTGGTGGGCGAACTGGCCCTGGACGGTCGGGTGCGGCATGTTCGCGGGGCCCTGCCCATTGCCGCCGCGGCCCGGGCGCACGGGTTCCGGCGCCTGTTCCTGCCCGCCGAAGACGCGCCCCAGGCCGCGCTCATCCCCGATTTAGAAGTCTACCCCGTACCTACCCTGGCCGATTTGGTGGCCCATCTTCAAGGGTTGCGCCCGCTCCAACCACATCCCCCGGTGGACCTTTCGGAACTTCCCCCGCCCCGGGGTCAGGTGGACATGGCCGACATCAAAGGTCAGGAACACGCCAAACGGGCGCTGGAAATCGCGGCCGCGGGCGGCCACAACCTGCTTATGGTAGGCCCGCCCGGCGCGGGCAAGACCCTGCTGGCCCGGGCGCTGGCCGGTATCCTGCCCCGCATGACCGTGGAGGAAGCCCTGGACGTGACCCGCATCTACTCCGTCGCCGACAAGCTCCCGCCGGACACGCCCCTCATCACCTGGCGGCCTTTCCGCGCGCCCCATCACACCATCTCCCACGCCGGGTTGGTGGGCGGCGGCAACTGGCCCCAGCCAGGGGAGATTTCCCTGGCCCACCGAGGCGTGCTCTTCCTGGACGAACTCCCAGAGTTCAGCCCCCGGGTGCTGGAAGTGCTGCGGCAGCCCATGGAGGACAAGGTGGTGACCATCAGCCGCGCCCAGGGTTCTGTCACCTACCCGGCCAACTTCATGCTCGTGGCGGCTATGAACCCCTGCCCTTGCGGGCATTACGGCGACCCCGTCCATGCCTGCACCTGTTCCCCTTCGGCTATCCACCGCTATCGCCGTCGCATCTCCGGCCCCCTGCTGGACCGCATCGATTTGCACGTGGAAGTGCCCCGAGTCGATTACGAGAAACTGGGTGACCATCGTCGTGGTGAGCCTTCCGCCGTCATTCAGGAGCGGGTGGAAGCCGCCCGGGCCCGCCAGCGCCGGCGTTTTCAAGGCACCCCTCTGACTTCCAACGCGGACATGGGTCCCCGGGAAATCGAAGCATACTGTCGCCTGGACGTGGCAGGTGAACATTTGATGCAACAGGCGGCTCGCCAAATGGGCCTGACCGCGCGCGGGTATCATCGAGTGCTCAAGGTGGCCCGCACCATCGCCGACCTGGAAGGCAGCGAGGCCATTCAGGCCCATCACCTGGCCGAGGCCCTTCAGTACCGCACGAGATGGGAAGTATAGACGTTGCTTTTTGTGCATAGATGGCCCGCTGCCCGGCGGCGAATTTTCTCGTTGGCAAAGGCCGAGGATGCACGAGGCCTTTCATCTTCAAGGAGATTTGGGCATGAGCCAAGTGGACATCGAACGCACCTACCAAGCAGCCATGGACGCCGGCCACGAGGCCGCCTGGGAAATGAATTGGGAGAAAGCCGCGGAGGCGTACCGACGCGCGCTGGAGGCCAAACCCGACGATTATCTGGCCCTCATCAGTTTAGGGCTGGCGTTGTATTCCCTGGGGGAATGGGAAGAAGCGGCCAAGGTATATCGCAAAGCCGCGGAGGTGCAACCACGGGAAGGTCTTCCCTGGGAGCGCCTGGCCGACATTTACGACGCGCTGGGTGATACCAAGGCCGCGGCCGAAGCCGCTTTTCGCGCGGCGGAACGCTACGCCCGCCAGAAGCAATTGGACAAGGCGGTTTTCAACTGGGAGCGGGTGGTGGAATGGATTCCCGCGCATCTGCAGGCCCATCACCTTTTGGCCCTGGCCTACGAACACCTGAAGCGCCCCCATGAGGCCATCGTGGAATACCTTTATGCCGCGGCCATTCTGCAACGTTTGAAGAAACTGGACGAGGCCCTTCGCCTGTTGCAACGCGCAGAACGACTGGCGCCACAACATCCCGATGTGCGCCGCGCGCTGCGCGCCCTGCACCGGGGGCGGCCCATCCCTGTGCCCAAGCGGACCCCGCGAGCTACTCTAAGCCGCAAACAAGCCGCCCCCGTTGTGGAGCACGAAGAGGAAAAGGCGACCCCTCTCCGTTCCCCTGTGGACGAAGCCGCGGACAAAGCCCTTTCGGCCCTGGCCGAACTGGCCTTTGTTCAAGCGGAAGAGGGTCAGCAAGAAATGGCCGCTTCCCGCCATCGCCTCAGCCGGCTCACCGAATCGTTGCGGGGATCCCTCATGGAGATGAGCCATCGGGACACTCTGCTGCTGTTGCTGGCCCATGTGGTGGAAGCCCAAACCAAAGAGGATTGGGAAGCCGCGGCTGCGGAACTGGAACGGGTGGTGGCTTCGGGTTTGCAGCACCCCGCGGTGTACTACGATTTGGGCTGGCTGTATGCCAAAACAGGGAAAGCCCGCAAGGCCCTCCGTTACCTGCAGCGGGCCATGAACCATCCCGAATTTGCCATGGCCGCTCATTTGCTCATGGCGCAACTGTTCTACCAGGCCGGAAAACTCAAAGAAGCCTTTTTGGAAAGCCTGGCCGCGCTGCGCAGCCTGGATTTGCAAAGCGTCACCCAGGAGCATCTGGCGGCCACCATGGAAGCCTACTACGAATCGGTACAGAATACCTGGCTCAAACGCGGCTCCAAAGACTGGAAACGGTTTTACGAGAACGTCCAGGCTCTGCTCAACAGCCCCGATTGGCGTCAAAAAGTACAGGCTTTGCGGGAACAGGGACGGGGAGATGCTCTGACCGACGAGGTCCTGCCCATCGTGGATTTCCTCATGGACGTAGAAACGCCCAAATCGCTGGAAGACATGCGGGAAATCCGCGCTTTGATGCGGGAAGGCCATCTGGACGCGGCCATGGAAGCCGCCCATTTTGCCCTTTTCACCTCTCCCTCTTTTCTGCCGCTCCATATGCTCATCGGCGACATTTTGTGGGAAATGGGCCTTCTGGAACAGGCCACGGAAAAGTTCTTCACCTTGGCACGCGTCTACGTCATGCGAGGGGAGCCGCAGCAAGCCGTCAAGATTTTGCGCCGCATTTTGCAAATTCACCCTCTGCACACCGAAGCCCATACCATGCTCATTCACCTCCTCTCCGCCCAGGGTCGGTACGACGAAGTGGTGGACGCTTACTTGAAACTCGGCCAGGTGTATCGCCAACTGGCCAATCTGGACGCGGCCGTCAAGACCCTGGAAGAGGCCCTGGAAATGGCCCGGCGCACGGGTATTCCCGCGGAAAAACGTTTGCTTTTGATGAAAGCCCTGGCCCAACTGGCTGTGGAACGCCTGGATTGGAACCGGGCCGCGCAATTGTACCGTCGCATGGCCGAACTCAGGCCCAACGACATCTCCATCATTTTGGAATGGGTGGATTTGCTCCTCCGTTCCGGCAACATCGACGAGGCCGTGGATGTTCTGGAAAATTTCCTGCGACAGATGGACCGGGCCCCGGAAACCCTGCAAAAGGTCCGCTTCATGCTCAAGAAATTGCAGGAAAACCATCCCGATGTACCCGAAATCGCCCAGCATTTGGGAATGGTGGAAGCGGCCCTGGGCAATGTGGAGGACGCGGTGAAAGCGCTGGATCGCGCCGGCGAGCTCTACCTGGAGCGGGAGAATCTGCTGGCCGCGCGGCGCATCATCAAGACCATTTTGAAACTCAACCCGCCTCAAGCGCCCCAATACCGGGAACTGTTGCGCCAACTGGAAGCGGCGCACAAGTCGTCTTCGTAGTTGGGCACGCGGTGGCGGACGCCTTTGGAACGGGGCACGGGTTGGTTTGCGTTTTCGCCCATCCGCAAACTCGCAGATTCACAAGTTCGCAAATGCGCCCATCCCCCTCGTAGGAGCGGTTCATGCTGGCCAAGCGCATCATCCCCTGTCTGGATATTCGAGACGGCCGGGTGGTCAAAGGGGTGCGTTTCGTCAACTTGCGGGACGCCGGCGACCCGGTGGAACAGGCCAAGCGCTACGAGGCCGAGGGTGCGGACGAACTGGTCTTTCTCGACATCTCCGCCACCCCCGAAGGCCGGGCCACCACCGTGGAATTGGTGGCCCGGGTGGCCGCGGAGGTCTTCATGCCCTTCACCGTGGGCGGGGGCATTCGCACCGTGGAGGACATCCGGCGTCTGCTCCTGGCCGGCGCGGATAAGGTGAGCGTGAATTCGGCCGCGGTGCGCAATCCCGACCTGCTCACCCAGGCTGCGGAGCGCTTTGGCAGTCAGTGCATCGTGCTGGCCATCGACGCCAAGCGGGTGAGCCAGCCCGGCGAGCCGCCCCGCTGGGAGGTGTACATCAACGCCGGGCAGGTGCCCACCGGCCTGGACGCGGTGGCATGGGCCGTGGAAGGCGTGCGCCGGGGCGCGGGGGAAATCCTGCTCACCAGCATCGACGCGGACGGCACCCTCCAGGGCTACGACCTGGAACTGACGCGCGCGGTGGCCCAGGCCGTGTCCGTGCCCGTCATTGCCTCGGGCGGTGCGGGCAAACCGGAGCACTTCGCCCAGGTGCTCACCCAGGCCGGCGCGGACGCGGCCCTGGCCGCCTCCCTCTTCCACGACGGCGTGCTGAGCATCCCCGCGCTCAAACGCTACCTGCACGAGCAGGGCGTGCCGGTGCGCTTGATGCCATGACGAAAAACGGGCCGTGTTCGGCCCGCTTTTCGTCATCCAAAAATTCACAGCGTTACGACGGTGTCCACAATTTAGGCCCTGAGCCTTCCCCCGAAGGAGGAACGTCTTCCCCAGGCCGCAGGATGCGCGGCCCCTCGGGTTTGGTAGGCTCGCCTTTTTCCTGGCCGGCTTCCGAGGCTTCGCCGGCTTGCGATTGCGCTTGGGTCATCTGCCGTTTCAGTACCTCCCGGCTCAAAAAGCGGAACAGACGCTCGAGTTGCTCCTTGGGGTAGTCCCCGGGATCGACCAGGATTTGGGTCACTATGCTCAACAAATTGCTGGTCAGCCCCTCGGCATGTTTCTTCACCAGGGCCTTCCATACCCCTTCGTCCGCGTCCAGGGAGTTCAACAAGGCCCCGAGGAGCCGCTCTTCCGGCGAAAGCGCGTGGGCTTCGATTTCGTCGAGCAGAGCCTGAAAGGCTTGCAAACGCTCGGGATGACGTTCGAGGCGCCTGCCTACCTGGATTACCGCATCCTGGAAGAAGGAAGGCGCGGTCTGGAAGGTGCGCGCCAGGGTATGTACCAGGTGGTGCACTTCCTCTTCCTTGCCCTGTTTGCGCAATTCCAGGGCTTTTTCCAACAGGGCCACAATGCTCTGAACCTGTTCTTCCTGGAACTTGGCCGCGCGTTCCAGCACGTCGAGCAAAAACCGGTGCACCTCTTTGGCTTTGGCCCGCATCTCCACCGAGCCGGTTTCCTTCACTTCCTGCAACGCTTGCAGCACCGGGTAATCCAAAATGGCCGGGAACACCAAGGTCAACAGGGCCAGATGGTCCCTGTCCAGATAAGGCCACTGCAACAACCGTTCCACGAAAGCCTGCGGGGTGAGGTTTCGGGGCAGGCTCTTCACAAACTCCTGCACGCGCCGGGCCTTTTCTTCCTCGGCCTCGAGGATTTGCCCCAGAGGCGTGACCTCCCGCAGGAGTTTCTCGATGGCGTCCAGGCGCTGCAGCAGCACCCGGTCGCCGGTGCTTTGCGCCACGTACTGCAAATAACCCAAAAGGTCCAGAAAGGCTTCATCCACCAGGTCCTTTTCCTGCTCCAGAATCTGCCGGCGGGCCTCGTCGCTGGCGGAAATCAAGCGGCTGAGCAGGGACATGCGCTTTTCCTGGGCTTCCAGTTCTTCCTTGGAAATGCCCTCGGCTTCCAGGATGCGCTCCTGCAGGGTGCGCAGGGAAAGCACGTACTGGGGTTGCAACAAGTAGGCCTTACGCTTTTCCGGGGGCAGGTTTTTCATGGCCTGGCGCAACAGCGGCCCCACGGCTTTTTCCTGTTCGTCGCGGCTCAGGCCCAGTTCCGGCGGTACGTACACCAGGAGCAATTCCTTGTCCGGGTCATGGTACACAATGGGCAGAGGCACCTGGGCCACGGTCCCGCACACCGGGCATTGCAGGATGTTGAAGGCGCCGCTCAGCACCAGGTCCCGGGCCTCGGGCATGAAGCGGGTATCGAAGACCTGTTCGATTTCGGCGATGACGGGTGATTTGCATTTGGGACACAAAACCTGACGGGCAGGCATGGCAACTTCTCCTTGTATCGGCAAAACACTCTCCTTCTGCCGAAAATTTCACCACCGGCTTTTGCTGAGATTAATCACAAGGTTGTGCCCAAAAAAGTCGAAGATGGTGTGAGAAATGGTATCATTGCAATGCCCTTTTTGCCAAGGCCATTTCCCCGTGCAAGGAGTGCGGACCATGAAATTGCACGAATACCAGACGAAGCAAATCTTTGCGGACCACGGCATTCCCATCCCCAAGGGGTGGGTGGCCGAGACGCCGGAAGAGGCCGAGCGCATTGCCCGGGAGTTGGGCGGTCCGGTGGCGGTGAAGGCCCAGGTGCTGGTGGGCGGCCGGGGCAAGGCCGGAGGTATCAAACTGGCCCGCACCCCGGAGGAAGCCCGCCAGGTGGCGGAAGCCATCCTGAACATGACCATCAAGGGCCTGCCCGTGCGCAAGGTGCTGGTGGAAGAGGCCGCGGCCATCGCCCAGGAGATTTACCTGGGCATCACCAACGACCGCGCGGCCAAGCGCCCCGTGGTCATGGCCTCCTCCGAAGGCGGGGTGGACATCGAAGAGGTGGCCCGGCGCAGCCCCGAGAAAATCGCCCGTACCCACATTCACCCCTTGCTGGGCCTGCAGGCCTATCAGATTCGGGGCCTGGCTTCCGACATCGACCTGCCTCGGGAACACTGGTCCAAGTTCATCGCCTTTGCCCGGGCCCTGGAGGCGGTGTACCACAAGTACGACGCCACCCTGGTGGAAATCAACCCGCTGGTCATCACCCAGGAGGGCGACCTGCTGGCCCTGGACGCCAAGATGGTGGTGGACGACAACGCGCTCTTTCGCCACCCCGAACTGGAAGAGATGCGGGACCTGGACGCGGAGGACCCCGTGGAGGTGGAGGCCCGCAAGTACGGCCTTTCCTACATCAAACTGGAAGGCAACATCGGCTGCATGGTCAACGGCGCGGGCCTGGCCATGGCCACCATGGACATCATCAAACTCTATGGCGGGGAACCAGCCAACTTCCTGGACATCGGCGGTGGTGCCAGTGCGGAGCGGGTGGCCCATGCCATGCGCTTCATCCTCTCCGACCCCAAGGTGAAGGCCGTGCTCATCAACATCTTCGGCGGCATCACCCGGGGCGACGAGGTGGCCCGGGGCATCCTTCAGGCCCTGGAAGAGGTGAAGCCCAACGTGCCTATGGTGGTACGGCTGGTGGGCACCAACGCGGAAGAAGGCATGGCCCTGCTGCAAGAAGCGGCCATGGAAACAGCCACCACGTTGAGCGAAGCCGCGCAAAAGGCGGTGGCTTTGGCGGGCAGTTCCGCATCTTGAACGACGCGACGAGGGAAGGGGCGCCCAGGCGCCTTTCCAACGAGCCTTCAGCACCTTCACCTGGACGGAGGCAGTGCCATGAGCATTTTGATGAACAAAGACACCCGGATCCTGGTACAGGGCATCACCGGCCGGGAAGGCCGGTTCCACACCCAACGCATGCTGGAATACGGCGCCCAGGTGGTGGCCGGGGTCACGCCGGGCAAGGGCGGTCAGTGGGTTTTCGAGCGCATCCCCGTGTTCGACACGGTGCGGGATGCGGTGCGGGCCACCGGCGCGGAGGTGAGCGTGATTTTCGTCCCGGCCCGCTTTGCCGCGGATGCCATCCTGGAGGCCGCGGACGGCGGCGTGCGCCTGGTGGTGGCCATCACCGAGGGCATTCCCGTGCAGGACATGATGCGGGCGGTCACCTATCTGGATAGCAAGGGGGTGCAGTTGGTCGGCCCCAACTGCCCGGGCGTGCTGGTGCCGGGCCAGACCAAGGCCGGCATCATCCCCGGCAACATCACCATGCCCGGCCCCGTGGGCGTGGTTTCCCGTTCCGGCACGCTGACCTACGAGGTCATGTACGCCATGAAGAACAAGGGCATTGGGGTGAGCACCACCGTGGGCATCGGCGGCGACCCGGTGCACGGCCTGGGCTTCATCGAGGTCCTGAAGATGTTCGAGGAAGACCCGGACACCCGGGCCGTGGTGCTCATCGGCGAAATTGGCGGCACCGAGGAACAGCAGGCGGCCGAGTTCATCGCCAAACACATGAGCAAGCCCGTGGTGGGGTACATCGCCGGCCGCACCGCGCCGCCGGGGAAGCGCATGGGCCACGCGGGCGCCATCGTGGAAGGCGGCGAAGGCACCGCGGAGGAGAAAATCCGTGCGCTGGAAGCCGCGGGCGTGCAGGTGGCCCGGCACCCCGAAGAGATTGCGGACATCATGGCCGCGTTGCTCTGAAAGGGCGATGGGAAGGGTGCGAGACCCTTTCCCGGCGGGATGAAAACTTCTTTGGCTTTTGTCCCGTTTGAGCAATTTTTGGAGACGTGAAGAAGCGGCGGGAGCATTCCCGCCGCTTTTTGGTTGCTAGTTTATTCCAATGTCTTGCCGGTTGTTTTACAAGCCGACGCGTTCTTCACCGTTCCCACTTCAAGCGCACTTTGTAGTTGGCCTCCGTGCTGGCCGCGGCGATCACGAGACCGGCCTCCGCGTGCATTTTGAGGCCGAACTCCACCTCGATTTCGTCGGGCGGGTCGTGCAGCGTGCGCAACTGGCGGATGATGGCCTGGGCCGCGGGCCGGAGCCTCGCCAGCGCGGCTTCGAAGGTCTGCCGGGCCTTCTGGATCGTTTCCGCCCCTCGCGTGGCCGGGACCATGCCCGCACCCTCGGGGACTTCTACCTCCACCACCAACACCCCGCCTTCCTCCAAAGGAAATTCGATCCATTGCTTCATGATCCACCTCCCATCGGAATTCCGATACGTGCCCCCACCTTTGCCGCCGGGAAAGGGTGGAGGCACCCACAATTATATGGCATCCCCCGGGCTTTGGTATACTTTTTGTGAATTTCAGGCGTCTCCCACATTGGGCCCACGAATCCACATAAGGCGCGGCGATTGGAATTTTCACGGCGTTCTCTCGACTTCGGGGTGTGATGACTACCGGCGACCCTCTGACCACCTACAAGGCCGCGTTCGTACGCATCTGGGACGAGACCGGCAGGGCCATTCTGGGCGCGGGTGCTTTGGCCACGCCCGAGGGCCTTGTGCTCACCTGCGCCCATGTGGTGGGCGAAGGGGACACCGTGCGCCTGGATTTCCCTTTCCTGGCCCCGCGGCGCTTCTTCACGGCCCGCGTGGTGCGTCGCGACCCCGAGGCCGACCTGGCCGCCCTGCGCCTTGAGGGGGAACCGCCCGCCCAGGCCCGCCCCATGCCCTTTGCCCTGGCCGAGGACGTGTGGCAGCACCCCTTCCGGGCCTGCGGCTTTCCTGAAAAGCACGACCAGGGCGTTTGGGCCAAAGGCGTGCTCCTGGCCCCCACGGGCGACCGGGGATGGGTGCAGATGGAGGCCGAACGTACCACCGGCTTCGCCGTGCAACGGGGCTTCAGCGGCGCGCCGGTGTGGGACGACCGCCTGAACGCCGCCGTGGGCCTGGTGGTCACGGCCGCGGGGGAACGGGAGACCCGCGCCGCCTTCTGCATCCCCGTGGTGCAACTGGTGGCCTTCTGGCCCGCCCTGGACAAACA
>JALWJZ010000044.1 GCA_026996855.1 Anaerolineales bacterium | reverse complement strand
GTTTTGGAGTGCGGCGCCTGGGCGCCGCTTTGGACTGGGTGAACCTGTTTGGGTCGGGCTACCTGCCGGAGACCCGGGCGGTCATCCGGCGCTGGGCCGGAAGATGAAGGGTTTTGGAGTGCGGCACCTGGGCGCCGCTTTGGACTGGGGCTTTTGGAGACGGGCCAGGTCCGTCTCCCAAGTCTCCGCCGTCATGCTGCAATCCGCTCGAACACGGAGGATAAACACCATGCCTGGTTTGACCCTGGTGGGCCTTGGCCCCGGAAACCCCAACCAGTTGACCCTGGAAGCCTGGGAAGTGCTTCGCCAGGCCGAGGAAGTGTACGTGCGCACCCACCAGCACCCCACGGTGGAGGCGTTGCCCGTCACCGTGCGAGTGGAAAGTTTTGATACCCTGTACGAGGAGGCCGAGACCTTCGAAGACGTGTATCAGGCCATCGTGGAGCGGGTGCTGGAACTGGCCCGCCGCCCGGAAGGGGTGATATACGCGGTGCCCGGCCACCCCCTGGTGGGGGAAACCACCGGCCGCGCGCTGGTGGAAAAGGCCCGGGAGGAGGGCCTGCCTCTGCGCATCGTGGAGGGGATGAGCTTCCTGGAGCCGGCGTTCCGGGCGCTGGGGCAGGACCCCTTCCCCCGGCTGGCCCTGGTGGACGCGCTGGAACTAGCCCGCCGCCATGTGCCGCCCCACCCGCCGGATTTCCCCGCGCTGGTGGTGCAACTCTACGCCCGCCACGTGGCCTCCAACGTGAAACTCTGCCTGATGTACCATTACCCCGACGAGCACCCCGTGGTGCTGGTGCACCGGGCCGGCTTGCCCGACGAACGGGTGGAGGCGCTGCCTTTGTACGAAATCGACCGAAGCCCCCACATCGGCGTGTTGACCACTCTGTACGTACCGCCCCTGGACCCAGAGAGTTCCTTCGAAGCCTTCCAGGAAGTCATTGCCCGGCTGCGCGCGCCCGATGGCTGCCCCTGGGACCGCAAGCAGACCCACCGCTCCCTGCGGCCTTACCTGCTGGAGGAGGCCTATGAGGTGCTGGATGCCCTGGACCGGGACGACCCCCAGGCCCTGAAGGAGGAGTTGGGCGACCTGTTGCTGCAAATCCTCATGCACACGCAAATCGCCACCGAGTTGGGGGAGTTCACCATGCCCGACGTGCTCCGCACCATCCACCGCAAGATGGTGCGCCGGCACCCCCACGTGTTCGGCGATGTGCACGTAGACAGCGCCGAAGAGGTATTGCGTAACTGGGAGCAAATCAAACGCCGGGAAGCCAAGGCCCAGGGGAAGAAGCAAGGGCTGCTGGAAGGTGTGGGCAAGGCCCTGCCGGCCCTGGCCAAGGCCCAGGCGGTGCAGCGCAAGGTGGCCGAAGTGGGCTTCGATTGGGACCGCCTGGAACCCGTGTGGGAAAAACTCATGGAAGAACTGGACGAGGTGCGTGGGGCCTCTACCCACGAAGAGCGTTTTCGGGAATTGGGCGATGCGTTCTTTGCCCTGGTCAACCTGGCTCGCTGGTACAATGTAGATGCGGAAAGCGCTTTGCGGGAGGCCGTCAACCGTTTCATTCAGCGCTTTCGAGAAGTGGAGCGTCGGTTGCAAGCCCGGGGCCGGTCGTTGGAGGAGGCTTCCTTGGACGAGATGGACGCAGCATGGGAGGACGCCAAGCGTGATGAAAGCGGGTAAACGGGCGGGCCAGCAGGCGCGCCGGTTTCCTTTCTGCACTGGGGAGATGGCCAAGCCTCCCTTGGTATGGGCATTCCATCGGAGCCTCGCGAGGGGTTTCGGTGTTTTGTGGGAACGGACGCCCTTTGCCCGGCATGGGGGAGGCCGAAATCCGGGCTGGGGGACGTTGATGGTCGTGCTGCTGGCTTTGGCGTTGGCTGGCGTGCGGGTTTTTCCATCTCGGGCTGAGACCGACCCTGCCCCGCCCGCAGGTGAGGCCCCTATCCAGGAGCCGTACCAGGGCGCGGCGCTGTGCCCGCCGCGTGCCGGTGGCCCCACCGGAGGATACTGCCGTCGGGTTGGGCCGCGAGCCGCGCTGGACCGCCTGCGCCGGGATGGTTGGTCCCCCGATGTCCATCTCTTCCCCGGCATACCCCTCTCCGATGCCTGGTTTCGCCTTCCTCGGGAGAAACTCTATTACGCCAAAGTTCAGGCGGACCGTGCCCGCATGTTCCGCAACCCCTACAACCCCGAAGAAAGCAGCCGGCGCACGTTGCCGCCGGGGTTCGTGTATGTGTCCTACACCGGCGTGAAGACCATCCGGGGAAAGCCCTGGGTCCACGTAGGGGATGGGCTTTGGATGCGTTTTCAAGACCTGTACCGGGTCCGCCCTTCCCGGTTTCGGGGTTTCTATTTTGTGGAACCGCCGGTGCGGCCCTTTGGATGGGTCCTGTACGAAGGAGTCAACCCTCGCCTGGGGCCGGGATGGGATTTCCCCCGCCTGGAAGCCGGGTTGCATCGTTATCAAATGGTGGAGGTCTTCGACCGGGTGGAGAAGGGCGAGCAGGTATGGTATCGCATCGGGCCGGAGATGTGGATTCCCCAGCATGTGGTGGGCTTGGTTTTCCCCCGCACCGAGCCGCCGGAAGGCGTGCCTGCCTCGCGCTGGATTGAGGTCAATGTGTTCGAACAGACCCTGAGCGTGTACGAGCAAAGCCGCCTGATTTACGCCACGCTGATTTCCAGCGGCATTGGCGAGTTCTACACGCGGGTGGGGGTGTTTCGCATCGCCGAAAAATTGGAACTGGAGACCATGCGCGGGGCTTTCCTGGCGGACCGCTCCGATTTCTATTACCTGGAAGACGTGCCCTGGACCATGTATTACGACGGCGCTCGCGCGCTTCATGGCGCCTACTGGCACGACAACTTCGGTTTTCCCCAATCCCACGGGTGTGTGAACCTCGCCATCACCGATGCGTACTGGTTGTATCAGTGGGCGCGGGAGGGCGACTGGGTCTACGTCTGGGACCCTTCGGGACGAACACCCGCGGAATGATCGCTCATTCCCAAAACAATCTAAGGAGGCTGTGCACGATGATGGATTCCGCTTTGGTGCGCAAGATGCAAAAAGCCAAACAATACGCGGCCGAGAAGGATGACCGGGTGCGTTTTATCCGTTTCGAGGCCGAAGTGAAGGGCAACCACGATGTGCATTTTGTGCGCTACGAGGCCGGCCAATGGCTGTGCGATTGCGCCTTCTTCCAGCAGCGGGGCCGATGCAGCCACACCATGGCTCTGGAGTACATTTTGGAAGGTATGCTGTAAGCGGTTGTGAGGGTGTGCGGGCCTTCCCGACTTTGGTGAGCCCTGGAGGGGAGGCCGCCCCCCCCCCTGAGGCCCTCTGGTGTGGACGCGAATTTCCGTCGAGGTCGTAAATTCCGGGTATCTTGCGGTACAATTCTCCCGCTCTATGTCGGCGCGGGTGAGAAAACCCTGAAAGATTGCTTGGAGACGGGTTTTCGGCCTTGGGTACCGCGCACATCCGGCTGAAGGCCGGGCTTCTTGCCCACGGCGCGTTCGACGTGTGACATCCAACGACACGAGGGAGAGGCAGAGGCGTGATGAGCATTGGGACGGTGACGGCCCCGGTGGAGCGGGCTTTGCAGGCGATGGAAGATTTGTTGTACCGGCAGGCCGACGGTTTTCACGCGGATTTGCAGGCGGCCCTGCACCATTTGCTTCAGGCGGGCGGCAAGCGAATGCGCCCCAGTGTCGCTTTGCTCAGTGGCCACCTGGTGGACGCCGACGAGGAGGCGCTGATTTACCTGGCCGCGGCCCTGGAGATGCTGCATACCGCCACCCTGGTGCACGACGACCTCATCGATGGGGCCTTGTTGCGCCGCGGGGTGCCTACGTTGAATGCCCAGTGGTCGCCTGCGGCCACTGTGCTCACTGGTGACTTCCTCTTCGCGCGCGCGGCCCGTTTGGCCGCCCTCACCCGTTCGGTGCGCGTCATGGAGCGCTTTGCCGAGACCCTCTCCACCATCGTCAACGGGGAGATTCACCAACTCTTCGAAGGGGGAGGTTACACGGACCGGGAAACCTACTACTGGCGCATTTATGCCAAGACCGCGTCCTTGTTCGAACTGGCCACCACCGCGGCCGCGGACCTGGGCCATCCCTCCGAAGAAGAGGCCCGGGCGTTGCAACGCTACGGTTATGCCTTGGGAATGGCTTTCCAAATCGTGGACGATGTACTGGACTTCCGCGGGGACCAGGCGCAGGTGGGCAAACCCGTGGGGCGGGACCTGCAAAACGGCATCGTGACGTTGCCCGCGTTGTTGTACTTGATGCGTCATCCCGAGGACGAAACTTTCCAGGGCCTGCTGCAGGGCCGCCGCCTCGCGCGCGAAGAGGTCCAGGCCCTGGTGGCGCGCATCCAGGCCAGCGGCGCGGTGGAAGAGGCCCTGGAAGAGGCCCGCGCCTTCGTGGAGGAAGCCCTCGACGCGTTGCAGGTCTTCTCGCCTTCGCCGGAGCGGGAGGCTCTGGCGAGCCTGGCTCGTTACGTGGTGGAGCGGGATAAATAGCCTCGGGGAAACACGGTTCGTTTTGCCCGGGTGAAGGGTTCGCACGGTTTTCACACGCGACCCGAAGCGAGGTTCCGACATGCGCATTACCCCCAAAAAACTGTGGGCCTGGGCCAAGGACTACGCCCGGGAGATGGCCGGCACCGCAGGTGTGCTCACGGTGTATTTGAGCGGTTCGTTGCTCAGCCGCTCGCCTTTGTTGGGCGGCCTGACCGACGTGGACGTGGTGTGCATCTGGAACCGGGCGCCTCAGTTCGACTACGAAATTCGCCCTCTGCTCGCGGGGGTGCATCTGGACATCCGCCATTACCCGCGTGAGCGTTTCGAGCCTTCCCGCCGTTTGCGCCTGGACCCCTGGCTGGGCGCGGAGGTCTTCGTTGCCTATCCCTTGTGGGACCCGCATCATTTCTTCGACCGTTTGCAGGCCGGGGTGCGCAGCCGTTTTCACGAACCCGAGGTGACCCTGCAACGAGCCCTGGGCCTGTTGAACCGGGCGCGCGAAGTGTGGTTGCACCTGCCTTCCTTCCGCGACGACGCGGTGTTCGTGGAGCACGCGTTGCAGGTGCTTTACGACGCGGCCCACATCCCGGCCACCCTGCGGGGCTACATTCTGCCCCCACGGCGGTTTTTGCAGGCCTTTGGCACCCTGGCCCAGATGTGGCATCGCTCCGAGTGGCTGGGCGCGTTGTTGCGGGTGTTGGGCGCGTCGCGGGTCAACGTGGAGACCTTGCAAGGGTGGCTGTCGGCCTGGGAGCAGGACTTCGACGCAGCCCTGGCTACCCAGCCCGTCCGCCATCCGGTGCTGCACCCGGCGCGCAAGGCCTACTATCGTCAGGGCATTCTGGCCCTGTTGGAAGGCGACACCCCGGCACATGGCCTGTACCCTTTGCTGTGGTCCTGGACCCAGGCCGCGCTGCGCCTGCCGCCTGCCCAGCGGGATGCCTGGGCCGAGATGGTGCAATACCTGGGTTGGGACCGGCGGGACGAAGTGCAGACGATGCTGGACGAATGGCTGGACCGGCAGGAGGACTTCCTGGAAGCCTGGGCGCGCTCCCAGGGCCTGGAGGCGTTCGAGTCGCCCTTTGGGAAGGGCTTTTGATAGCCTCCTTCCCGCCCCCCGATGGTTCACCAAGACGACCTTGTGTTCCAGGAGGCAACCGACATGACCGCAAAAGCCCCCGTGCGCATTCACGTGGCCTGGAAAGGCGACACCGGCTTCCTGGGCGAAACCGAGGACGGTGCCCGGGTGGTCATGGGCCAGGTCGGGGACGAGAAGGGGCTGTCGCCCATGGAGTTGCTCCTGGCCTCGGTGGCGGGATGCAGCGGCGTAGACGTGGTTTTGATTTTGAACAAAATGCGCGTGCCCTTCACCGATTTGCGCATTACCGTGGAGGGATGGCGTCGGGACGAGCATCCGCGGGTTTACACGCGCGTGTTCCTCACGTACCACGTATGGGGCCAGGGCCTGAACCCTCAGGATGTGAAACGCGCGGTGCGCCTCTCCCTGGAAAAGTACTGCTCGGCCTCGGCCACCGTGGCCGCCTATGCCGACATCGAATACGTCATCGTGCTGCACGAGGTAGACCCGGAAGGTGGATAGTCGCGGCCCTTTCTTATGAAACGCATACGCGGCGTTCCGGGACATCCTGAGTATAATGAACAACTGTAGTCCCCGGGTTTGGGTAACGTCCTGCGTTCCGGGTGAAACTTTTTCAAGGAGGGTGCGCCATGCCCACCTACACCTTCCGTTGTTTGGAATGTGGCAGGGAATTCGAGCGGTGGTTCTCTTTCCACGAAGAAATCAAGGACGTGGTCTGCCCTGAGGGCCACACGCAGGTGGAACGGGTGTTGCGCCCGCCGGCCATCATTTTCAAAGGCAGCGGTTTCTATGTGACGGACAACCGGGCCACCAACAGCGCGAGCAAGAGCAACGGCAAGGCCACCGCCAAGGCGGCCAAGAAGGAAACCGCGAAGGAATCCTCCCCCGCTTCTTCGTAAGATGGACCCTGCTTCCCTTTCCCTGTCCCAGGCCGTGGCCGCTTATCTGGACGCGGTTCGACTTTCCCGAAGCCCCAACACAGCCCGCACGTACGGAAACGCGTTGCGGGCTTTTTTGTGGAGTTTACGGGAACAAGGGCTGGACCCCGACCAAATGCCCCTGAGCCGCCTGACGGAAGACATGGTGCTGGGTTTTCTGAAGGTGTTGAAACAACAGGCTCCCAGCACCGAACGCCTCTATCTGACCGCCTTGGTTCAATTTTACGAATACGTGGTCGCTCGCTGGGAGCGGCCTTTGAACCTGGCCCGGGTGCGCTTGCTCGTTCGGCAACATGCGCGTCGGCCCGGCCCGCGCTTGCCCCAGTTTCCCTACCGGGCCATCGAAAGGGTGCTGGAATACGTGGACGCACTGGCCCAAAGGCCGGCAACCAACCCCCGGGAGCATTTGCGCAACTTGCGCGACCGGGCCTTTTTGTGGACCCTGGCCCACACCGGCCTGCGGGTGCATGAGGCCTGCCAGTTGCGCCGGGGCGACATCGACTGGAACACTGGCCACGGGGTCATCATCGGCAAGGGCAACCGGCAGGATGTGGTACGTTTTTCCCCGCGAGCACTGGCGGCCTTGCGGGCGTATCTGGACGAGCGCCAGCCCCTGGACGTGAAGATGCACCGGGCCTTGCGCGCGCTGCCCCTTTTCGCTCGCCACGACAAGCGGGTGGGCGAGCGCATTCTGCCCATCTCCACCGTGACCGGCCGGAACATCGTGCGCCAGCGGGTGCAGGAGGCTTTGGGGCCGGACATGGCGGGCCACATCACGCCCCATAGCTTCCGGCACTACTTTGTCACTCGGGTGCTCAAGGCCTCGGGGGGAAATTTGAAACTGGCCCAGCGCCTGGCCCGGCACCGCAACATCCAGGTGACCCAACGTTACGCCCACCTGGACGACCGGGAACTGGACGAAGCCTACCGCCGCATTTTCGACGCGGAATCCTGATACCTTCCTCGCCGGCCCCTTGGGTTCCCTGGAAAAGACCGCCTCTGCACCAGCCCGGCCCAGGGTGAGCCGACCCCCCCAGGTGTTTGGCATGTTCGAACAAACGCGCACACAGAGCCACGGAGGACACGGAGTATTCGCTGGAGGAGTTCAAAGTTTCCTCTGTGTTCCCTGGGCCTCCGTGAGAAAAAACCATGGCTTCTGCCGCTTTTGTTGGATTTTGGAAAACGCGTGCGCCATATCTTCGGTTTCCCCTGGGCAGGATGTTTTTTGGTATAACCTCGATGTACATCCCTCAGGAGGAAGGCGGTCATGCAATGGAAGATGGTTTTGACTCTGGTTGTGGTCGGTGGGGTGGTGGCCCTTTACCTGTGGCCCGTGCCCACCAAAAGGGTGGAGGAACTGGCTCGGGAGTACCCGGTGCCGGAGGCCCAATTGCGTTCCCTCCTGTCCTTCCGCAAGGAGTTTCCCCCGCAACGATTGGAAGTGGACGGCGTTACCTGGGAGTACGTGGCCCTGGGGCAGGGTGAAGAGGCCATCCTTTTCCTGCACGGCATGGCCGGGGCGTACGACATTTGGTGGCAACAACTCATCGCATTCGCGCCCCATTACCGGGTCCTTTCGGTGACGTACCCCGCGGTGCCTTCCTTGGAAGGCCTGGCCCGGGGCATTGAAGCCATTTTGGACCATGAAGGGGTTTCTCGGGCCACCGTGGTGGGGTCTTCCCTGGGCGGTTATCTGACCCAGTACTGGATGGCCACTCGGCCGGAGCGGGTGCAGCGCGCGGTGCTGGGCAACACCTTTCCGCCCAACGACCTGTACCCGAAGCGTTACAAGGCGGTGACCCTGATCGGGCCGTTGTTGCCCGAATGGACGGTGCTCGCGGTGTTCCGCAACGGCTTTTTCACCCGCATTCATCCCACTTCCCGTTCCAACCTGCTCTTGGTGTACTTGTTGGAGCAATCTTACGGGCGCATGCGCAAGGCCGATGTCCTGGCCCGGGGGCGGTGCGTGCTTGAGCAGTTTTCACCCCCGAATCCCGAGGCCCTGGGTATTCCGGTCCTCATCATCGAATCCGACGACGACCCCCTGGTGCCCCCGGAACTGCGCGCTCGCTTGAAGCAACAATATCCTTCGGCCCGGGTGTTCACCTTCGAGGATGCGGGACATTTCCCCTATGTGAACCGCGCGGATGCGTACAACCAGGCGTTGCGCACTTTTTTGGAGGAAACCGAAACCCGTTGAGAAGGCATGGATAGCCGCTGCTTGGCCCTTGCATGGTTGACCTGACTTTCCCAACAAAGGAGAAGCAAAAGGCATGGCCGTGCTCATTCCCTTGCACCGTTTGGCTCTGATGTTGCTCCCCACTGCTTTGGTCATCGGGCTGTTGCTGTACCACCACATGGCCGTGCGCGGCTACTTGTGGGCCATCTTTCGCATGGTGCTCCAGTTGTTGTTGGTGGGGTATCTTTTGGTGTACCTGTTCCGGGCGGAGACCGCCTGGCCCATTTTGGGTGTGCTGGTGCTCATGAACACCGTGGCCGCCTGGATTGCTCTGCGCACGGTGCCGGTGTATCGCCGACGGATGTACGTTTATGCTTTGCTGGCCCTGGTGTTGGGCGGTGGGAGCATCCTGGCCCTGGTGACGCAGGGGGTGTTGGGGGTGCGGCCCTGGTATCATCCCCAAACCGTCATCCCCCTGGCCGGGATGATTTTCTCCAACGCCATGAACGGCATCAGCCTGGCCGCGGACCGTTTGCAGGCCGAACTGGAAAGGGGTACGGCCTGGGTGCCTGCCCGGGGCATCGCGCTGAACACCGCGCTCATTCCCATCACCAACGCGCTGTTGTCCGTGGGGTTGGTTTCCCTCCCCGGTATGATGACCGGACAGATTCTCTCCGGTGTATCGCCCCTCATCGCGGTACGGTACCAAATCATGGTCATGCTGATGATTTTTTCGGCCATTGGGCTGTGCACCTGGTCCTTCCTGTGGTTCTCCCGCCAGGCCTGGCAGGCCATTTTCGCGGAACAAAAGGGGTAGCGGCGGAACCGCTACCCCTTTTGGTTTTGGGTGTTTGAGGGAGATGGACCCGTCTCAGAAATTGGGAAAACCCCGAGGAAAAGGTCTCGGATTGTTCAAAAATTTTGACAGCCAATAGCGGCCGCCCACCGAAAGGCTGAGAACAGCCTGTTTGGTTCGGTTCCAATGAGAGGGTGCAACCCCTCTCGTACACGCTCAGAGGGTGTTTGAGAAGGTGCGAAGCACCTTCTCAAAAAGAAAGAATTTTGCAAAATACGCTCGCGGACTGCAGTTTGCGCTTTCGTCTGGTAGTAACTTCTTGTTGTAACGTAGAAGTTATTGAAAATCCGAAGGGTTTTCAAGCACCCTCTAAGTAGGGGCAGGGAGGAATTGCTGGCTGTCCATGAGCAGGTGCCGTTTGGTTTGCAGATGGTCCAGCAAGTAGCCCGCGCCCCGGGCTACGGTGCTGATGGGGTCTTCGGGAACCCATACCTTCAAACGTAGTTCTTCGCTCAGGCGTTTGTCCAGGCCCTGGAGCAAGGCTCCGCCTCCCGTGAGGCAAATGCCCCGTTCCATCAGGTCCGCCAGGATTTCGGGTGGGGATTCTTCCAGGGTATCTCGAATGGTGTCGATGATGGCCTGTACGATGCCCGAGAGGGCCTCCCGGATTTCCACCGAGGAAATTTCCACGGCCTCGGGCAATCCGGTGACCAGGTTGCGCCCCCGGGCCACCGCGATTTTCTCTTCCGGCAGCGGGAAGGCCGAGCCGATTTGGATTTTCAGTTCTTCGGCCATGCGCTGGCCGATGAGCAGGTTGTACTTGTTTCGTAAGTACTGGATGATGGCCTCGTCCATTTCGTCCCCGGCCACCCGCAGGGAGCGAGCCGTGACCACGCCGCCCATGGAAAGCACGGCCACCTCCGTGGTGCCGCCGCCGATGTCCACCACCATGGAGCCGATGGATTCTTCCACGGGCAGGCCCGCACCCAGGGCCGCGGCCACGGGTTCGGCCACCAGGTAAACCTCGCGCGCGCCGGCGGCCAGGGCCGCATCGTAGACCGCTCGCATCTCCACTTCGGTCACGCCCGAGGGAACGCCCACCACCACCCGGGGGCGGGGAAAGGGTACCAGGCTTTGTTCATGGGCTTTGCTGATGAAGTAGTCCAACAGGGCGGCGGTGATGTCGAACTCCGCAATGACGCCGTCCCGCACCGGGCGCAGCGCCACCCACTGGGCCGGGGTGCGTCCGGCCAGGTTCTTGGCCTGGGCGCCCACGTACAAAGGCTTGCGGGTGCGCTTTTCGATGACCACCCACGAAGGCTCGTTGACCACGATGCCTTTGCCTTTGACGTACACCAGGGTGTTGGTGGTGCCCAGGTCAATGCCCAAATCCAGCGCGAAGAAACTCAAAATCCAGTCCAGCGGATTCCAACGCAAAATCGTACCTCCTCGTCTGCGGTGGCGGTATGCAAAGACCTTTGGAAGCCGGCTTCCCCGGCCATACCGAAAAGGGGGGCCGCTCTCCCGTGGACGACCCGCGAGCACGTCTCAACGCTTTGCGTGCCTGCTCGTCCTGCTTCGGGGGCATTATACCAGCGGTGGTCGCGTTCTGCATGGCGGGGAGCAGGGGGCGAAAAGTCGGGCATCTTTTCCTGCCAACGTCGTGCCACGCCACGGTTTTTGCCAGGGATGTTGCCCGGTGTTTCCACCAGTCTCATCAAATGGTATACTGAAAATCCCTGACCCCTATCTCCCTGGAGGCAGGTTGCATGCATGAACCCAGGCAGCATGTGCCGGTTACGGAAGGCGTTTCGGAGGATCAGGAAGAAGCCCGTTCCCGACGTCGCCGCACCTTGCGGGAGGCGTTGCTGGCCTTCCTGGAGAAACTCAAGCCCTGGTGCGGCCGTTTCGAAACGTTGGACGAATGGTGGGAGTTCCTGCGTCCCTTGGACCGCCTTCTGGAGCGTTACCGGAAGGACCTGACCCCTGCACAATATCGTCGGCTGAAACGGTATGTGGAATGGACGGAAACGGGTCGGGAGGCGTTGGGCCTGGCATGCCAGGGTCTGACCCGCGAGCTCGCCGCGGTGGCTCGAGAACTGGCCGCGGCCGGTGCGGGAGTGGGCGCGGCCTCCTCGTCGGTCGCGGCGGCTTCCAGCGGGGGCGGTGTGGCCTGGGCCTGGATTCTGGCGGCCGCGCTGGCCGTGGCGGTGCTGATAGGCGGCGGGGTATGGCTGGCGGGGCGGGCCTTCCCGCGAGAGGGGAGCACCGTGCGGGTGGAGAGCCGCGGCTGTGCGCCGGTAGAGCCGCCGGTGCTGACGCCCACGGAGCGGGAGGCTTTCGAGACCCTGGGCATCCTTCTGCCCCAGACGCCTTTGACCCCCGAACACCCCTGGGAATTCCATCTGCCCCCTCAAATCCGCACCCTGGAAGTCGAATTCACGGCCGATGCCCTTCGGGTGGCGGTGGAGGTGGCCGCCGGCCTGACCTGGACCTGGTCCCTGCCCTGGGAGGCGCCGGATAGCACCTGGACGCTGGACGGTCAGGCGCTGGTACCCGGACGCCCCGTGCGGGTGGCGTTGCAACCGGGAGATGCGGTCACCCTGGTGGTGGCCTGTCGTTGATCCGTTCCTCTTGGGAGAGGGTGGACGATGGACGAGGAGCCCCTTGGCTTGCGTTTCGGACGTTATTTTCTCTTCTTGGGTTTCATGCTCTTTTTGCTTTTCGCCCTGTCCGATTACACGGGGCAACCCCGGTTTTCGTGGCTGTTTTGGGCCTTCATGCTGCTTACCCTGGGGTTCATTCTGTATCAGCGGGGTCGCATCCAACTTCAGGAAGGGGTGGGCATGGGGCCACGTCTTCCCGAAGCCGAATCCCCCGAGCGCAAGGAAAAACAGGAAAGTCAGCGCCGCCGCTTCCTGCTTCGCCGACGGCGACGCTCGTGAAGGGGGACGAGAAGCCTGGTGAACAAACGGGGTATACTTGAGGCGAGCCCTCCAGGCTTTCGAGCCGGGGTTTTTTTGCCGTGTCAGCCGCCCATGGCAGGGCGTGTGGATTCCTTTGGGCGGTGGCGTCACGTTTTGCTTCGGAGGTGCAGGGAAATGGCCGTGAAACACGTCACCCAGGTGCAAGAGCAGCCGGTACAGGCCGGTACCGGCGTGACCATGCAAATGCTCATCGGTCCCGAAGAGGCCCCCAATTTCCTCATGCGCCGGTTCGTCATTCGCCCCGGCGGCGGTATGCCGCGGCACACCAATCGCGTCGAGCACGAGCAGTACGTGCTCCAGGGCCGGGCCCGCATCGGCATCGGCGACCGGGTGTACCAGGTCCAGCCGGGCGACGTGGTCTTCATCCCCGCCGGGGTGCCCCATTGGTACGAAAACATCGGCGACGAGGATTTCGTGTTCCTGTGCCTGGTGCCCAAGGCGCCGGATGAAATCACTTTGTTGGAGTAAGCCGCATGCTTTTCGATTTTCCCCGCTTGAGAGCCGCGTTGAATCTGGTGCGTTTGGGTAGCCATGTGGCGCGTGCCCTGCAAGAAGGTTCCCCCGTGGTGGCCCTGGAAACCGCGGTGGTGACCCACGGGCTCCCGATGGGGACCAACTGGATGGTGGCCCAGGACATGGAGGTCATCTTGCGGGGGAGGGCCGTAACCCCGGCCACGGTGGGCGTGTACGAGGGTCGGTTGGTCATCGGCCTGACGGACCAGGAATTGAGGGAGTTGGCCAACAAGGCCCAGGAGCGGATGCGGTGGGAGCGGGAGCGTCGGCGTCAGATGCTTCTGCCTCGGGAAGGCCGGGGTGGGGAGCAGAAGGACGGAGATCCTCCGGTGGCCAAGGTCACCGCGCGCGACCTGGGTCCCTTCCTGGCCCGGGCGCAGCAAGCGCAACCGGAGGGCGAGGCCGATTCTGAGGTGCCTCGCTTTGCCGGCACCACCGTGGGCGCCACCCTGGTGGCCTGTCGGCTGGTGGGCATTCGAGTCTTCGCCACCGGCGGCATCGGCGGGGTGCATCGGGAGCCGCCCTTCGACGTTTCCGGCGACCTGCCGCAAATGTCCATCTCGCCCGTCATCGTGGTGGCCGCGGGCATGAAGTCCATTTTGCACGTGGAGGCCACCTACGAATACCTGGAAACCCTGGGCATCCCGGTCATCGGATACCGCACGGACACCTTCCCCGTGTTCTACGCCCGGGAATACCGCTCCCCCTACACCGGACGGCCCCTGCCCGTGCCCTTCCGGGCCGATACGGCCCAGGAGGTGGTGAAGATGGCCGTCAGCCACTGGGCGCTGGGCCTTTCCAGCGCGGTGCTGGTGGTGGTGCCGCCGCCCGAAGACGTGGCCATTCCCTGGGAAGCGTTGGACGCGTGGACGAAACAGGCCCTGGAGGAAGCCCGCCGGTTGCGCATCTCCGGCCCCGCGGTCACGCCCTTTTTGCTGGAGCAACTGGAGCGGCTGAGCGGAGGCCGCACCGTGGACGTGAACGTGGCCTTGTTGCGCAACAACGTGCAGGTGGCCCGGGACATCGCCCGCGCCTTGCATTTCTCCTATCCCGAAATCCTCCGCAAACTTTCCCCTGGAAAATGAGAGGGTGTCCCGCGTTCTCGTTTCCCCGGCAAACAGGGCGAACAGGGCGGAGCACCCTGCAACGCATTCTCTTCGCGTGGAAAGGAAGGTGCCGTCATGCGCGTTTTGCTCACCGGAGTCGCGGGTTTCATCGGCTCCCACCTGGCCGAACGTTTGCTCCAGGAAGGCCATTCCGTGGTGGGCCTGGACAATTTCCTGACCGGACAGCGGGAGAACATCGCGCACCTGCTGCGCCATCCCCGTTTTTCTTTCATGGAACAGGACGTATCCAAGCCTTTCCGGGTGGAAGGCCCCCTGGACGCGGTGCTCCATTTCGCGTCGCCCGCCAGTCCCAACCCGGATTCCCCCTACGGATACCCCAATCTGCCCATCGAAACCATGCAGGCCGGGTCTTTGGGCACCTTTCATACCCTGGACCTCGCCCGGGAACACGGCGCCCGGTACATGCTGGCTTCCACCAGTGAGGTGTACGGCGACCCCCAGGTGCATCCCCAGCCCGAGACCTACTGGGGCCACGTGAACCCCGTGGGCGAGCGCGCGGTGTACGACGAGGCCAAGCGCTTCGCCGAGGCCCTCACCATGGCCTACCACCGCAAGTACGGCCTGGATACCCGCATCGTGCGCATTTTCAACACCTACGGCCCCCGGATGCGCCTGGACGACGGCCGGGTGATTCCCAATTTCCTTCAGCAGGCCCTGCGGGGGGAACCTCTGACGGTGTACGGCGACGGCTCCCAGACCCGCAGTTTTTGCTATGTGGACGACCTGGTGGAGGGCATCCTGCGGCTGCTCCAGGTGCAGGAGCCTTACCCGGTGAACCTGGGCAACCCCCATGAAATCACCGTGCTGGAACTGGCGGAAACCATCAACCGCCTGCTGGACAACCCCGCGGGGGTGGTCTTTCTGCCCCATCGGATGCTGGAAGGCGACCCGGTGCGCCGCTGCCCCGACATCACCAAAGCCCGTACCCTGCTGGGCTGGGAACCCCGGGTGGGCCTGGAGGAGGGCCTCCGCCGCACCATCGAAGACTTCCGCCAGAGGATGGGCTTATGACCCTGTTGCGCCATCCCAGCGAGCGCCGACGTTTCTACCAGTTCGCCTTCGTGGGCACCCTGGGCGCGGGGGTGGACCTGGGTACCTTCAACCTGTTGCGGATGCTCACCCCCCTGCATCCCGTGGTGGCCAGTGTGTTTTCCTTCCTGGCCGCGGCCACCCACAATTTCATCTGGCATCGCTACTGGACCTTCGCCGATTCCCGCTCCAAATCCTTCTGGCGGCAGTGGAGCCAGTTCGTGTTCATCAACGCCATCGGGGTGAGCATTCGGACCCCCTTGTTCGCGCTGCTGCGGTGGCCCTTCATCCGGCTGGTGGCCGTGGCCGGGCGCTGGCTTCCTCTGCCCTGGAGCGCCGAGCGTTTGGGGGAAAACCTGGCCCTGGGCACGGTGATGCTCATCGTGCTGTTCTGGAATTTCTTCGCCAACCGGTACTGGACCTACAACGACGTGCAAGTGGGCGCAGCCGCGCCGCCAGTCCGTAGGCCGGCGGGAAGGTAATACGAGAGGGCGAAGCGCGGCTTCGCCCTCGTCATCCTTCCATGGCCTGCTGGCGCGAGCGGTAAAGCAGGTAGGAGTACACCATCAACCCAAAGGCCCAGAGCAGCGTGGCAGCCAGCGCGGCCCATAGCAGCACGGGCCAAAGCGCGGCGGCCAGGTACAGGGCAGCCACCCCCACCACGGTGCGGGCGGCCACATCGTGGACGCGACGCCACACCCAGGGGCTGGCCAGGGTCCAGGGGGTGCGGATGCCCACGAACCAGTTGGGCCGCGCCTGCCGCAGCAACGGCACCAGCATGAGGAAGAGCAGCCCCAGGGCCAGGCCCACCACCCGTTCGATGCGCACGGGGTAGCCCAGGTTCCAGGCCAGGGTGACCCCGTACATCGCGCCCAGGAAGACCAGCACCGCCCAGGCGAAACGCACGTAGAAATCCCAAAAAGCCATCAGATTGCGCCGCCAGGGCTCGATGGCAGGCACCACGAAGAAGAGCAGCGCCGCCAGAAAGGTGGTCATGCCCGGGCCCAGAAGCACGCCCCACAACCGGGGCATCCAGTCGTCGGGCTGGCCCTGCCAGTCCCAGTGGGTGACCATGTGCGCCGGCATGCGGGGGTAAGCCCACAGGGCCACCAACCACAAGGCCAGCAGGTAAACGCCCAACGCCAGGTAGAACCGTTTCGTGAATCCCTTCATGGCTTCCCTCCTTTCTTTGGTGATGGAATGCGGTCGGTCGTGGTCGGTCGTCGATGGTCGGTGGTGGTCAGGGGTTCGCCGATGGCCGATCGCCGACAGCCAACGGCCGACGGCTCACGACTCCCCAACGCGCTCCCGCAGCGCCTCCTCCAGCGCCTGGCGAATCTCCGCCTCGCCGAAACCCAGCCACAGGGCCTGCTCCACGAAGCGCCGGGCCATGTCCTGCAGGGCCTCCTGCGCCCAGGTTTCCGGCGGCGTTCCGGCTACGAAGGCCCCGCGACCGGGACGCATCCGAATCCACCCTTCCCGGGCCAGGAGCCGGTACGCCCGGGCCACGGTGTTGAAGTGCACGTTCAAAGCCCGGGCCAGTTCCCGCACCGAAGGCAGGCGCTGACCCGGCTTCAGCCGGCCCTGCTGGATGCGGGCCCGAATCTGGTCCCGCAATTGCTCCGCCCAGGTGGCGGGTTCCTCCCAGGAAAGCCGCAACTCTTCCCACCAGTTCATACGCACCTCCCAAAGAATGTCCACACCTGAAAACCGGAAGCGTTCCCGGCCTTTTGTATCTTTGTATCCCATGTACAATTGTATCCAGGGCCGGCGCGGTGTCAAGGTGCCAAACAGGCTCGCAGGCATTTTGCGTGTTCGAACAAAGTCTCACACAGAGCCACGGAGAACACGGAGCATTCGCTGGAGTAGATCAAAATTTTCTCTGTGTTCTCTGTGCCTCCGTGAGAAAATGCGATGGCTTCTGCCGCGTTCGTTCGGTTTTTGAAAAGCGGCCAGGGCCGGGGCTACCCCCGGCGCGCCCTTTCGCCTTCCAGGTATAATGCTTTCCAACGAGGCGGGACCATGGATTCGGATTGGCTTCTCCGTTCCCTTTTGGACCTCTTCCTGCGGCGCCTGCCCGAAGACCTGCAAGGCCCGGCGCGCGCCTTGCTGGACCGCTGGCTTGAGGCTTCGGCCCAAAAGGACGCCCTGCGCCAGGCCCTGCACCGGGCCCACGATTGTTTCGTTCTCCACGCGCCCCGGGAACTGGCCCGCTACGCCCAGGACAACCCCCTGACCGACGCGGAAAGCCTGCTGCAGGCCCTGCACCGCGCGGCCCCCGCGGAGGACTGGGAGGCCGCGCTCCAGGACCTCATCGCGCGGGCCTGGAAAGGCCTGCCCCGGGAAGACCGGGACCGCGCGGCCCGGCTGTACACCCTGTGCCTGCGTCAGGCCCTCCTGGCCCTGCCCACCCATGGGTTGCAGGCCCTGGGCCGGGAACTGGCCGACCAGCGGCGCCTGCTGGAACGCCTGGAGCAGGCATGGCAGGCCTGGCAGCAGGAACAAAGGGAAGCCCTGGCGCGAGAAATTCGGATTGCCGCCCAGGAGGTGCGCATCCAGACCCCGCGCACCGAGGTCCACGCCGAAACCGTGGTGGTGCGGCCCGCGAAACCGGCCTGGGAACCGCCCCACACCCCCGAAC
>JALWJZ010000043.1 GCA_026996855.1 Anaerolineales bacterium | reverse complement strand
GTACACAGGGAAGTACCGGTACAACTCGGCGGTCACCTCCTTGGGTACGAAGATTGGAACCACCCGTCCATCGGGGAAGAAATAGGCCATGCGCAAACGCACCTTCCCCGTGAGGGAACCCAGGGGCAACCCAAAGCAATAGGCCCGCGAGGGATATTCGGGCACCTGCACGCATTCCAGTTCTGCGCCGTTCACCCGCACCCGCAAGGCCTCGGGGTAAGCCACGTTTTCGAACACATACCGCAGCGTGGCCTGGCCCCGAAACCGCCCCCAACCGGCCGCGTACAGGCAGAGTTCCTGCACGTTGGGGGCGCATGGCCCTGCGAAGCGCACCACCATCTCCGGTGAGGGCGTGCTCGCAAGGGTGGCGGGCAACGACCCCATCGCGGAAGGCGTGGGGAAGGGGCTCGCCGTGGGCCGGAGCGTAGGCGTGAACCGCGCCTGGCTTGGCGAAGGCCACACGAAAGTCGCAGACGGCGTGGGTGAAAGCACGCGCGCGCTACAAGCCCCCATGCCAAACCCCAGGAGCCAGATACCCGCCAGCAAAATCAAGCCCTTGACCCAATTCGGCATCCTTTTCTCCTGTAGTTCGACGGTTTGGATGATACCCCCGTTACCTGGCACCAGGAAACTTTCACGGACATCATCTTACCAAAAGCCACGCCCGACGGAGACGGGCTTTCTTCTTGCAGGGTCATGGCTAACGGCTGGCCGAGAAACAAAAGGGCCAGCGACCTGCTTCTCGCTGGCCCCTTGTGAAGAGATGCGTTGAAATCGGTTCACGCTTGCAGCCGTTCGGCCACCAATTGGGCCACGTCCAGCACCTGCATGTCCTCGGCCTTCAGGTCGCGGCGGGCGTCGTCCAGCATGATCATGCAGAAGGGGCAGGCCACGGCCACGGTCTTGGCGCCGGTGGCCTGAGCCTGGCGGAAGCGGGTCAGGTTCACCCGGTCGGTGCCTTCCTCTTCTTCTTTCCACACCTGCGCGCCGCCCGCGCCGCAGCAGAAGGACTTGGGGCCGGACAGGGCCATTTCCTTCAACTCGCCCAGGTTGCTCAAGATGAAACGCGGCTCGTCGAACACCCGGTTGTAGCGGCCCAGGAAGCAGGGGTCGTGGTAGGTGATGGCTTCCCGGGTTTCGGGCGTCAGTTTCAGCCGGCCCTGGGAAATCAATTCCTGGATGAACTGGGTATAGTGCACCACCTGGTAATGACCGCCGAAGGCCGGATATTCGTTCTTCAGGGTGTGCAGGCAGTGGGGGCACATGGTCACGATGCGCTTTTTGTCCGCGCCCACTTCATGGAGGGTCTCCACGTTGTTCAGCGCCAGTTCGTAGAAGAGGTACTCATTGCCGGAACGCCGGGCCGCGTCGCCCGTGCAGCGCTCCCGGGCGCCCAGCACCGCGAAGTTGACCCCGGCCTGGTTGAGGATACGGGCAAAGGCCCGGGCGGCTTTTTGCGCTCGGGGTTCTGTGGCCGGCGCGCAGCCCACCCACCAGAGCACTTCGTAGTCGGGGTTTTCCTCCACCGTGGGCACCTTCAGCCCCTCCGCCCACTTGAGCCGCTCTTCGGGCGCGATGTTCCACGGGTTGCCCGTGCGCTCCATGCCCGTGTAGGCCACCTGCCACTGCTCGGGGAAGTCATTCTCCATGAGCACCTTGGCCCGGCGGATGTCCAGAATGTCCCGCATAGGCTCGTTGCCCACGGGGCACACTTCCACGCACGCGCCGCAGGAGGTGCAGGCCCACAGGGCCTCGGGTGGGAGGAAATGCTCGGCCAGGGGCAGGTCGAAGACCTCTTGCGGGTCTCGCAGCCCCGCCAGCGCGTCGTTGAGGTAATAGCGTTTGTTGATTTCCAGCGCGGCCGGGGAAAGCACCTTGCCCGTACCGTAGGCCGGGCACATTTCCTGGCAGCGCATGCACATGATGCACGCGTACGCGTCCAGCAACTGGTACTGGGAAAGGTCCTTCAACGTGGTGGCGCCGAATTGCTCGATGCTTTCGTCTTCGAAGTCCAGGGGGTCCAGTGCGCCGTAGGAGGGCCGCTCGGGCTGGAAAAGGAAGTTGAAGAACGCGGCAATGAGGTGGAAGTGTTTGGAACGGGGGAAGTAAGGCACGAAGAGCAAAATCAGGCCCAGCGCGAACCAAAAGCCCAGGTGTTCGCCCACCACCAGCGCGCTTTCAGGCAGGCCCTGAAGCGTCCCTGCCACCAGCGTGGCCAGGGGCTGCCAGGGGTCCGGGCCTTCACGGGCAATCTGGAACGCCTCGCCCAGGAACCGGGCGCCCACGTGGCCCAGGATGAACAGGCCCACGATGAGGGAATCCTTCTGGATGCCCGACCCGCGCGCCCTGGGGTGGAGCAGCACCTCCTCCCGCACCCGCAGCACCGGGTCACGAAACACGAACCGCCGCAGGAGCAGGCCCGTCATGCCCACCAGGGCCGCGACGCTGAGCACGTCGGCCACCAGGCGGTACAGGCCGCCGACGAGACCCGTGCCCAGGAAGTGGAAACCGGGGATGTAGGCCTCCAGCACATCTCCAACGTTCACCAGTAGGTAGGTGACGAAGGCCCAGGCCACGAAGCCGTGCAAAAGGGAAGGCCCCAGGCGCATCCGAAACACCCGGCGCAGTGAGGCCCATTCCAATACCGCGTGGACGAAGCGCCGCCGGGCCAGGTTCCAATCCAGCCTTCCCTGGCCCTGACCAATGAACCGCACCACTTTGCCGAATTCCCGCCAGCCGATCCACGCGGTGAGCAACACGGCAAGGGCAAACAAGATTTTCTCCGGGAGGGTTAGCATGAGCGTGCCTCCGTTTTCTATGAAAAGTCGGACGGTTGTGGCTTCGATTATAATGCCTCCACGAAGAACCGGGAATTTTTAGCAGCGGGCGTGACAAATCGCGCCTCGAAAAAGCGCGCTGGACCGTTTTTGGTACCCATTTGGGAGGTCGTCCATCATGGCCCGTGCTCTGTTTTCCTGGTGGGAAAAGGAACCCTGGCTCCCCCTGGCCCGAGCGTTGCACCGCCTGGGTTGGGACCTGGTCGCCTCCGAAGGCACCGCAGCCTTCCTGGCGCAGCATGGTATCCCGGCCCGCACCGTGACCGACCTCACCCAAGTGCCGCCCATCCTGGGCGGGCGGGTGAAGACCCTGCACCCCCGCATTTTCGCCGGCGTCCTGGCCCGGGACCCGGACACGGACCGGGAGGATTTGGCCCGGGTGGACGCCCTGCCCTTTGACCTGGTGGCCGTCTCCCTGTATCCCTTCCAGCAGGTGGTCCGTCGGCCCGAAACCGACCTGGCCACCGCGCTGGAGCACATCGACATCGGCGGCGTGGCTTTGCTTCGGGCCGCGGCCAAGAATTTCCCCCGGGTGACGGTGCTGGTGGACCCGCGCGACATCCCCCAGGTGGTAAGCGAACTGGAAGCCCGGGGCGCCACCGAGGAAGCCACCCGCCGACGCCTGGCCCTGAAAGCCTTCGCCTGGACCGCGACCTACGACCAGGCCATCGCCGGTTACCTGGCCGGAGGGCCCGTGGAAGTGCTCACCCTCTTCCCGGGCCTGGAACTGCGCTACGGGGAAAACCCCCATCAAGGGGCCGCACTGCTGACCTGGGAACCCGGCACCGGACCCCTGGGCGGCCAACTCGTCCAGGGCAAACCCCTTTCCTACAACAACCTGCTGGACCTGGACGCGGCCTGGCGCGCGGTTTCCCGGCTGCCCCAACCGGCCGCGGTGGTGGTCAAGCACGCCTCGCCCTGCGGCCTGGCCCTGGGCGAGACCCCGGCCGACGCGGTGCGCAAGGCCATCGAGGGAGACCCGGTTTCGGCTTTCGGCGGCATCGTGGCCCTGAACACGCCCATGGATGCCGAAGCCGCGCGGGCGCTCCAGGGACTGTTCCTGGAATGCCTGGCCGCCCCGGATTTCTCGCCGGAGGCCCTGGAGGTGCTGTCCCGTCGGAAGAACCTGCGGGTGCTGCGCCTGCCCGAACCTGCCCGAGGCGACGACGTGCAATATCGCACCATTTTTCGGGGTGTGCTGCGCCAGCAGGCCGACCCCGGTGACCCGCCCGGCACCCAGTGGCGGGTGGTTACCCGCCGCGAACCCACCCGGGAGGAATGGGAAGACCTGCGTTTCGCGTGGCTCGCGGTGCAGCCGGTGCTTTCCAACGCCATCGTGCTGGTCAAAGGCCGGGCCACCGTGGGCATCGGCGGGGGCCAGCCCAACCGGGTGGACGCGGTGCGCCTGGCTGTGCAGCGGGCCGGTGCGCGGGCCCGGGGCGCGGTGCTGGCCTCCGATGCCTTCTTCCCCTTCCCCGATGGCGTGGAAGAGGCCGCCCGGGCCGGGGTCACTGCCATCGTGCAGCCCGGTGGCTCTATTCGGGATGAAGAAGTCATTCGGGCTGCGGACGCGCACGGCCTGGCCATGGTGTTCACCGGTGTGCGGCATTTCCGCCATTAACCCGGGTTTTCGTGGGTTGCGGAGACATGGGTCCCATCGAACCACTGGATTACCACCACCTGCATCAGGTGGCTGATTTGTTGGAGCGCACCTTTCGCGACCGCATGGATTCCGACGGCCGCGCCTTTTTGCAGCGCCTACGGCAGGTGGGCCGTTCCTGGCCAACCCTGGGCCGCCGGGAGCCGGGTTGGATTCCCGAACTGGGGTTATGGGGGTGGGTATGGGTGGAAGG
>JALWJZ010000042.1 GCA_026996855.1 Anaerolineales bacterium | reverse complement strand
GGCTTCACCTTTTCTTACGTTCATGTTCTCCCCTCCGGTAAGACAGGTGAGGTGCATCGGGCCGTGGGGTCAGTTCAATTATAGCGGAGGGGCGGCAAAGCGGTAAAGCGATAAGGCGGATTTTGGGAGTGCGGCGCCTTGGCGCCGCTTTGAAATCGGGTGAATGGGCGGATTTGCGGATGGGTGGATTTGCGGATGGGTGGATTTTTGGAGTGCGGCGGCTCGACGCCGCTTTGAAAGCGGTAAGGCGGTAAAAGCGATAAAGCGGGAAAGCGGTGGGGCGGGGAGGCGGATGGGAGAGGAAGGGTACCGGCCCAAATCGAGGGAATGGTCTTTCCGCTTGTGCACCAAACCGAAACCGTCTCCAAGGAAGTTGGTATAATGGGAAGCGACCTGGGCATGTGGCGGAACTGGCAGACGCGCGGGACTTAGGATCCCGTGCCGCAAGGCGTGAGGGTTCGAATCCCTCCATGCCCACTGGGTGCGTTGTGGACGCCGGGATGTCCACAACGTTTTTCGTGCCCAAGGCTGCTCGAACGGCCATTTTCGGCAGGCCCGGGCGGTTCCCCGCTCGGGAAGGAGGCGTACTTTGGAAGCCACCATCGTGCTTCTACCCGGCGACGGCATCGGCCCCGAAGTCACCCAGGCCGCGGTCGCGGTGCTGGAGACCGTGGCCGAGATGTTCGGCCACACCTTTCACATGCAGGAACACCTCATCGGCGGGGTGGCCCTGGACGTGCGGGGACACCCCCTCCCCGACGATACCCTGCAAGCCTGCCTGGAAGCCGACGCGGTCTTCCTGGCCGCGGTGGGCGGCCCCCGCTGGGACCGACCCGACCTTCCCATGCGTCCGGAGCAGGGCCTGCTGGCCTTGCGCAAGGCCATGGGCGTGTTTGCCAATCTGCGTCCGGTGCGGGTGTTTCCCCCACTGGTGCACGCCTCTCCCTTGAAACCGGACATCGTCAAGGGCACCGACTTCGTGGTGGTGCGGGAACTCACCGGGGGCATCTACTTCGGCCCCCGGCAGGAGCCTACCCAGGGCCGGGCCTACGACACCATGGTGTACACCGAAGAGGAAATCGCCCGGGTGGTGCGGATGGCTGCGCGCGTGGCCATGCAACGGGGAAAGCATCTGGTCAGCGTGGACAAGGCCAACGTGCTGGCTACCTCGCGACTCTGGCGACAGGTGACGGAGCGGGTGGTGGCCCAGGAGTTTCCCCAGGTGGTGCTGGAGCATTTGCTGGTGGACGCCGCGGCCATGCATCTGTTGCGTCGGCCTTCCACTTTCGATGTGTTGGTCACCGCGAACATGTTCGGCGACATCCTCACCGACGAGGCCGCGGCCCTGGCCGGTTCCCTGGGGATGCTCCCCAGCGCTTCCCTGGGCGAGACCCGGAACCGGCACGGCTTCCCCCGGGGCCTGTACGAGCCGGTGCACGGCTCCGCGCCGGACATCGCAGGCCAGGGCATTGCCAATCCCCTGGCCGCCATCCTCAGCGCGGCCCTGCTGCTGCGCCATTCCCTGGGCCTGGAAAAGGAAGCCCGGGCCGTGGAGCGGGCCGTGGAACAGGCCCTGGAGGCCGGCTTCCGCACCCTGGACCTGGCCGTGGAAGAGGAACCCGTGAGCACCCGGGCCATGACCCGGGCCGTGGTGGGGATGTTGAGGGGAGCGGTTGGCGGTTAGCCGTTGGCGGTTAGCCGTTAGCCGTTGGCCGTTGGCGGTTGGCCGTTAGCCGTTGGCCGTTGGCCGTTAGCAAATCCGCTCATCCGCAAATCCGCAAATCCGCACATCCGCTCATTCGCTCATTCGCCCCTTCGCAAATTCGCCCATCGGAGAATACCCATGATTCGTGCTTCCATCGTTGGCGCTTCGGGTTACACCGGAGGGGAGTTGCTTCGGCTGCTCCTGGACCACCCCCACGTGGAGGTGCAGCAGATTACGTCCCGCACCTACGCGGGGCTGTACGCCTACCAGGTGCACCCCAACCTGCGCAAGCGCACCCGGCTCAAGTTCGTGGTGCCCGAGGCGTTGGAACCGGTGGACGTGCTCTTCCTGGCCCTGCCCCACGGCGAGGCGCAAAAGCGCATCGAACATTGGGCCTCGCTGGCCACCTACATCGTGGACCTTTCCGCGGACTTCCGTCTGCGGGATGCCGAAACCTATCGCCGGTGGTACGGCCACGACCACGCCGCGCCGGCATGGCTGGACAAATTCGTGTACGGCCTGCCCGAGTTGTACCGGGAGGAATTGCGCCAGGCCCGCTACGTGAGCGGGGTGGGTTGCAACGCGACGGCCACCATCCTGGCTATCTGGCCCGCGGTGCGGGCCGGCCTGGTGGCCTTGGACCAGGGCCTGGTGGCGGAAATCAAGGTCGGCTCCTCGGAGGGGGGCGCCACCCCCAACCCCGGCTCCCACCACCCCGAACGGGCCAACGTGGTGCGCACCTACGCGCCCTTTGGCCACCGCCACACTGCGGAAGTCATCCAGGCCCTGGGCGTGGAAAAGGTGGTGCTCACCATGACCTCGGTGGACATGGTGCGGGGGGCCATGGCCACGGTGCACGCACAGGTCCGGCCCGGCGTGACCGAGCGGGATTTGTGGAAAGCCTACCGGGCCGCGGTCAACGAAAACCCCTTCCTGCGCCTGGTGAAAGAGCGCCGGGGCATCTACCGGGTGCCCGACCCCAAAATCCTGGCCGGGAGCAATTACGCGGACCTGGGCTTCGCGCTGGACGAAACCACGGGCCACCTGGTGGCCATGGCCGCCATCGACAACCTGATGAAAGGCGCGGCCGGCTCCGCGGTGCAATCCATGAACCTCATGTTGGGCTTCGACGAAACCGAGGGCCTGACCTTCCCCGGCCTGCACCCCTGATCGACCACCGACCACCGGCCACCGGCTAACGGCCATCGGCTAACGGCCACCGGCTAACGGCCATCGGCTAACGACCAACGACCATGTTCACCCTCTACCCCGCCATCGATTTACGTCACGGTCGGGTGGTGCGCCTGACCCAGGGCGACCCGGACCGGGAGACGGCCTACAGCCCGGATCCCACCGCGGTGGCCCGGCGCTGGCTGGAGGCCGGCGCCCGCTGGTTGCACGTGGTCAACCTGGACGCAGCCTTCGGCGAGGACGACGCGGCCAACCGGGCCTGGCTTCCGGCCCTGCTGGACCTGGCCGCCCGGTACGACGCGCGCGTGCAATGGGGCGGCGGCGTGCGGGATTTCCCCACCCTGGACGCCCTGCTGCGCATGGGCGTGCACCGGGTCATGGTGGGGAGCATGGCGCTGAAGCGTCCCCTGGACCTGAGCCGGGGGCTGGACGTGTGGGGCGCGGCCCGCCTCGTGCTCAGCCTGGATGCGCGCGGGGGCCGGGTGCGCATCGCCGGATGGCGGGAGGCCACGGACCTTTCTCCCGTGGACCTGGCCGAGTTCTGGAACGACCGGGGGGTCCGCTTCTTCCTGTACACCGACGTGGCCCGGGACGGCACCCTGCAAGGCCCCGATTTCGCCACCGCCCAGGCCATTCGGCAACGCACCCGGGCCTACGTCATCCTGGCCGGGGGCGTGGCCCGTCTGGAGCACATCTTGAAGGCCCGCAACCTGGGCCTGGCCGGGGTGGTCATCGGCAAAGCGCTGTACGAAGGCAAAGTCGATTTGCATCGCGCCCTGGCGGCGGCTCAAGTACAATAGAGGACGACGTGGGCCTTGGGGGCCCCATCCTTATCCCCAACCCCGTAGGAGGTCCGCATGGACGAAAAAATCCGCAAACACGTGCTCCGCATGATTCCCTATGCCCTGTACGTGGCCACGGCCCGCCACGGCGATGAAGTGGCCGCGGCCACCATTTCCTGGCTTTCCCAGGCCTCCTTTCAGCCGCCCCTGGTCATGGCGGCCTTGAAGAAGGACGGGTATCTCTATGCCCTGGTCCGGCAGGCCGGCGGTTTCGCGGTGAACGTTTTGGGTTCCGGGCAGAAGGACATGGCCGCGGCCTTCTTCCGGGGCGGACGCCTGGAAGACGGCAAACTCAACGGGTACCCGGTGGAACCCGGCCCGGTCACGGCCGCGCCCCTGCTGGTGGACGCGCCCGCCTGGTTCGAGGTGCGGGTCACCGACGTGGTGGAGCGGGGCGACCACGCGGTGGTGGTGGGCGAAGTGGTGGAAGTGGGCCTGCGCGACCCCGAAGCCCGGCCTTTGCTCTTGAGCGAGACGGGCTGGCATTACGGCGGCTGAGCCGGAGCACAGCCTCGCCTCATCAGGCGAGGCTGTGCTTTTTCTGAAAGATTCCTTCTAATAAGCCTCGTCGGGAGCCATACCCCCCTTGCGCCAGGCTCGAAAAGGGAACGGCCATCCCACCTACCATGAAACTCCCAGAAGTTCCGACGGAATTGCACCCCCCTTTTTTGTCCCACAAATTCGCCCAAAACCTTTTTCCTTTCATAGGAAAATGATAAAATCCTCCAAATTTTGAAACGCGGAGGCGACGGTATGGATATGGGCTTGTTGCGCCGCGACGTTCGTCTGTTGGGGAACGTACTGGGCCAGGTGATACGAGAACAGGAAGGCCGGGAAGTTTTCGACCTGGAAGAGCGGATTCGGCTTTTGGCCAAACAATGGCGCAGCCAGGGTGACGAAGCCACTTTCCGCGAGTTGGCGGAGATATGCGAATCCCTTTCCCCCGATATGGCCTGGCCCATTCTCAAAGCCTTCACCACCTACTTTCACCTGGTGAACCTGGCCGAGGAGCACCACCGGGTGCGGGTGCTGCGCCAACGCGAAGCACAAAGCCGGGGCGAACCCCTTCCCGATTCGGTGGCCGAAGCGATTCAGGTGTTGCACCAACATGGCCTTTCCGCCGACCAGGTGCAGGATGTGTTGAACCGGGTGCTGGTGGAATTCGTGTTCACCGCGCACCCCACCGAACCCAAACGCCGCTCCATCCTGTACAAACTGCGGCGCATTTCCGACATCCTTTACCAACTGGAAACCCAACGTCTCCTACCTCGGGAGCGGGAAGCCCGCTTGACGGAACTGCACGCGTGGGTCACCCTGCTCTGGCAGACCCACGAAGTGCGCCTGCGTCGCCCAACGGTGTTGGATGAGGTGCGCCACGGGTTGTGGTTTTTCACCGCATCCCTGTTTGGCGTGGTCCCGGAAGTGCACCGGGCTCTGGGCCGGGCCTTGCGTCGTTTCTACCCCCAGCACGAATTTCACCTACCCCCGCTGGTGCAATTCGGCTCCTGGATAGGAGGCGACCGGGACGGCAACCCTTACGTGACCGCGGAAGTAACCGTGGAAACCCTGAACCTGCACCGGCGCCTGGCCCAGGAACGCCATGCCCAAAACCTGCGCCATTTGGTCTCGTATCTCAGTCTCTCGTCTCGGCGTTCTTCCCTCACGCCCGAAACCCAACGCTGGCTGATGGAACTGCGCCAACAACACCCCATGCTGGCCCGACGCTTGCACGAGCGTTTCCCCCAGGAGCCTTTGCGGCATCTGGTGGCTTTGCTTTTACATCGCTTGGGGGAAGCCCTGCCGGAAACCCAGGAAGGTGCCTGGGAGGATGTGTTTTTCCGTCCGCGCACCTTTTACGCCTCGGGCGACGACCTGGCTCGGGATTTGCATCGGTTGAAACGGGAATTGCGCGCTCAGGGCAGCGAAGACGTGGTGGAAGCCCTGCTGGAACCGGTCCATCGCCAGGCCGAGGCATTTGGCCTGCACACCGCGCGGCTGGACATTCGCCAGCACAGCGGTGTGCATGAAGCCATGGTGGAAGAACTGCTCCGCCAGGCGGGGTTGGCCGCGTCGTATCGGGATTTGCCCGAAGAAGCCAAAATGCGTTTGCTCACCCGCCTCCTTCGGGAGGGCCGATTCCCCGCTTACGACCCTCTGACCTTGAGCGACACCACCCGTGACATGCTCCTGTTGCTTTCCCTGGTACGCGATGCCCGGGCCACGGACCCCAACGCGCTGGGGGTGTACCTCATCAGCATGACCGAATCCGCGAGCGACGTTTTGGAGGTACTCTGGCTCATGGGCGTAACGGGCGTATACCGCCCCCAAACGGGCGAAGGCATGGACATCGCGCCCTTGTTCGAGACCATTGCGGACCTGGAAGGCGCGCATCTTATCATGCAGGCGCTGTATCGGCATCCCGTGTACCGCCAACACCTGGCCCAGCGGGGCTACCGGCAGGTGATTCAATTGGGGTACTCGGACAGCACCAAGGATGGCGGGTATTTGCGAGCCAACTGGGCCTTGTACCAGGCCCAGCAGCGTTTGGTAGAAGAGGCCAAACAGCACGGGATAAAGGTGGTCATCTTCCACGGCCGCGGAGGCGCGGTAGGTCGGGGCGGCGGCCCCACCCATCGGGCCATTTTGGGCCTGCCTCCGGGCACGTTGCAGGGCCTGGTCCGGCTGACGGAACAGGGCGAAGTGATTTCCGACCGCTTCGCCCATCCCGTCATTGCGCAACGATACATCGAGCAGGTGCTGGGCGCGGTGATTCAGGTCACCGCTGGCCTGCCGGAGCAGCGCATCGACCCCCACTGGGAAGCGGCCATGCAAGACCTGGCCGAAGTCGGCTATCGCGCGTATCGGTCTCTGGTGTACGAAACCCCCGAGTTCCTCACCTTTTTCTACGAGGCGACGCCCATTGACGTCATCGGGGAATTGACCATCGGGTCTCGACCGGCCCGGCGCAAACCCGGACGCAACATCGAAGATTTGCGGGCCATTCCGTGGGTGTTTTCCTGGATGCAAAGCCGCTTTACCCTGCCCGGATGGTACGGCCTGGGCACGGCCCTGCAAACCTTTTTGCAACGCCCTCAAGGCCTGGCCTTGCTGCAAGACATGTACCGGCATTGGCGGTTCTTCCAGGCGGTAGTGGACAACGCCCAAATGGTCATGGCCAAAGCGGATATGCACATCGCCCGGCGTTACGCTTCCCTGGTGCAGGATGCCACCCTCCGGGACACCATCTTTCAACGCATTCGGAAAGAGTTTGAAACCGCGCGCACAGGCGTCTTGCGCATTACCGGTCAGAAGGAACTGCTGGACAACGAACCCTGGTTGCAACAGGCCATCCGGCTGCGCAACCCCTATGTGGACCCTTTGAGCCTGGTCCAGGTAGGGCTATTACGCCGCTACCGGAGCCTGCCCCCCGAAGCCCCGGAGCGGGAGCACCTGCTGGATGCCCTGCGGCTGAGCATCGTGGGTATTGCCGCGGGACTGAAAAACACAGGATAACGAGGCTTTCTTGACCCCCTTTTTCCCTCCCAGTAGAATGAAAACGCCCGGGGCTGTGGCGGAACTGGCAGACGCGGGGGACTTAAAATCCCCTGGGCTTCGCCCGTGCGGGTTCGAGTCCCGCCAGCCCCATTCGGATACCCCGTCCCGAAGGTTTCGGGGCGGGCTTTTTCACCACTCACCGCTGGTTGCCCTCCACTTTGGGAGGGCAACCTTTTTCCGCTGCGCTCTCCAACGCACCATAGAAGGCACCAACCCCCTCAGCCGATGCCGACCGCCGACTGTCAACGGGATGGAACACCACCGTTCAGGCCGTTAGCCATCCCACCGCGCCGCGATAGGCCAGCAAGACCCCGAAGACCAGGAAGAAGGTGATGACGATGCTCACCAGGGCCTGCCACCAGCGGACGCGCGCGTAATGCATCAGCCCCAGCAGCAAAGCCAGGTTGTACAGCAGCCACGCGATTACGCCGACCCAGACCACGCCGGGCAGTAGCAGGCCCGCCAGGTCGCCCAGCAGGCTCCAGGTGATGGCTCCGGCGTAAAGGCACAGCAGGCCGCCGTACTCGGTCCGGGACCGAAACAAACGCAACACCCAGCCCATGAACCAGGCGCTCCCGAAGGTGCCGATGGCCATACTGCCTGCCTGCGCCCACGCGGCCTGCCATCCCTGGAGGCCCAAACGAGCCAGCCCGCTGTCGCCGCTGTTTCCACGGAAATACGCAATCACGGCTTCGACAACGATGTAAAACAACAGCCAGGCCACCGCAGCAGCCCGGTACTCTCCCCGGGATGCATAGCCCGCCAGGGCTCGCCCGGCAAAGGTCAAACCGGCCCGAATGAGGTGCATCATACGTGTGCCCATGGGATTTACCTCCTGCCCGTCGAAAATCGCGCATCTTCTCTTTTATGATACAAGAAAATCGCCCGGGTGCCATGTGAGCAGAGGCACAATCAGAAGAAGCCGCTCCGTCTTGGGGTTGCGATTCTTCGCCCTTTCGGGCCACGAGAAGGGCGGCTTGCCGTCCAATGCGGGTTTTTCTCGAAAGGCGACGGCTCAATTTTGGGGATGGGCCAGGCCTGTCCCAAAAAACCAGGGGTGCCCATCCGGCACCCCTGGGGAAGGAACGGCCCGTGTTTTCACGGAAGGGAAATGCCCCTTCTCACCCCAATTGGGCTTCCAGCCAGGGCCGCACCCGCTGCAACGCCGCCGGCACCCGGCTCAGGTCTTTGCCGCCGGCCTGAGCCAGGGTGGGCTTGCCACCCCCGCCGCCGCCCACGGCCTGGGCCACGTGTCGGGCCAGTTGGTCGGCCCGGATGCCCCGCGCCACCAGGTCCGGACTTACGGCCACCACGAAGACCGGCCGGCCGTTGGTGCTCCCGGCCAGCACGGCCACGCCCGTGGGGTGCTTTTGCCGGAAGCGGTCCGCCAGGGTGCGCAGCACCTCCGCGGGCATGCCCTCCAGGTAGGCGGTGACCACGGGCACGCCCCGAACCTGGTCGGGCTTTTCCAACAAACCGCGGAAGCGCTCTTCCGCCAGGCGTCGTTGCAGGTCTTTCACCTGCTTGCGGGCCTCGTCCAGGTCGTGAACCAGTTGCTGCGCCTGTTCGTCCACGGTCTCCGGCAGCGTCTGCAGGATGTGCGCGGCCCGCTCCAGCACGTCCAGTCGTTGCCGCACGAATTCGTACGCCCGGCGCCCGGTGACGGCTTCGATGCGCCGCACCCCTGCGGCCACGCTGCTTTCCCCCACGATGAGGAACAGGCCGATGTCGCCGGTGCGGGTGAGGTGGGTGCCGCCGCAGAGTTCATAGGAGAAAGGCTCGTGCCGACCGATTTGGATGGTGCGCACCACTTCCCCGTACTTTTCGCCGAAGAGCGCGATGGCTCCTTCGGCCAGGGCTTCTTCCCGTTTTTTGAACACCACCCGCACGGGATAGTCTTCCAGGATGGCCCGGTTCACTTCGGCTTCGATTTTCCGCAACTGGTCCGGGGTCAGGGGTTCGGGCCAGGTGAAGTCGAAACGCAGCCGGTCCGGCGCCACCAGGGAGCCGGCCTGCCGCGCGGTGGGACCCAACACGGTGCGCAAGGCCCAGTGGAGCAGGTGGGTCGCGGTGTGGTTGCGCATGATGTCCTTGCGCCGCTGCGCGTCCACCCGGGCGATGGCCAAATCGCCCACTCGGGGCCGGCCTTTCCGCACCTTGCCCACGTGCACGATGACCCCGGCCGCCGGCTTGCGGGTGTCCGTCACTTCGATTTCCCAGGGTTCGGGGCCTTCCGCGGCGTAGATGATGCCGGTATCCGACACCTGACCACCGGCCTCTACGTAAAAGCAGGTGCGGGGCAGGAGCACTTCCACCTCCATGCCCGGCTCGGCTTCTTGCACCCGCTTCCCCTGATGGAAGAGGGCCAGCACCGGCCCTTCCACCTCCAGGGTGCTATAGGGGTCGTATGCCACCCCTTCGGGGCCCAACTCGCCCCGGGCCTGGAGTTCCTCCAGGGCCTCCCGGTACACGTCCACGTCTTCACCACCCAGAGGACCCATGGCCTTGCCCGCGCCGGAAACGGCCCGATGTTCCTCGAAGGCCTTGCGAAAGCCTTCCTCGTCCACGCTCAAACCTTCCTCCCGGGCGATGTCCCGGGTGAGTTCCAGGGGGAAGCCGTAGGTGGTGTACAGGCGGAAGGCTTCCTCGCCGGGGATGAAGCCTTTGCCCTGGGCCTTGAGGTCTCGGATGAGTTGTTCCAGGTGGGCCAAGCCCCGTTCGATGGTGCGGGCGAAACGCTCCTCTTCCCGGGTCAGGGTTTGCAAAATGGTCTCCCGTTCCCGTTCCAGTTCGGGGTATACGTGGCCGTATTCCCGGATGACCACCTCCGCGATGGGCGCCATGAAAGGTTGGGTGAAGCCGATTTTCCGGCCAAAGCGGGCCGCCCGGCGGATGATCATGCGGCATACGTAGTTGCGGTGCTCGTTACCGGGCACCACGCCGTCGGCGATGAGGAAAGTCGCGGCCCGCACGTGGTCGGCAATCACCCGGTAGGGTACGTAATGCTCCTGTCGCTCTTTGTCCGTGTGTCCGGCCAGTTCCTGGATGCGCTCCATGATGGGCAGGAACAGGTCGGTATCGTAGGTGCTGCGCACCCCCTGGAGCACCATGGTGATGCGTTCCAGGCCCATGCCCGTATCCACCCCGGGCGCGGGGAGGGGTTCCCGGGTGCCGTCGGGCTTTTGATTGAATTGCATGAAGACCAGGTTCCACAGTTCCAGAAAGCGGTCCTCCGGGTTGGCATCCAGGTGATAGGCCAGTTCTTCGCCCACCAGTTGCCCCCGTTCGGGGAAGAAGTCGTAGTGAATTTCCGTGGTGGGGCCGCAGGGACCCACGTCGGCCATCTGCCAGAAGTTGGTGGCATCGCCCATTTTGGCCACCCGTTCCGGTGGCACGCCGATTTCTTCCACCCAAATACGGAAGGCCTCGTCGTCCGAGTGGTGCACGGTGAAGTAAAGGCGGTCTGGGGGAATGCCGTACACCTGGGTGAGCAACTCATAGGCCCAGTGGATGGCCTCCCGTTTGAAGTAATCGCCGAAGGAAAAGTTGCCCAGCATCTCGAAAAAGGTGTGATGCCGGGGGCTGGGACCCACGGCCTCCAGGTCGTTGTGTTTCCCCGAAACCCGCATGCATTTCTGGCAGGTGGTGGCCCGGGTGTAGGGGCGCTTGTCCGTGCCCAGGAAGACATCCTTGAACTGCACCATCCCCGCGTTGGTGAAAAGCAGGGTGGGGTCGTCGCCCGGCACCAGGGAAGAAGAAGGCACGATGGTGTGGCCTTTGCTTTCGAAAAACTTCAAAAAGGTACGACGAATCTCATGGCCGCTCATGGTCATGGGCGTCCTCCCGACCAAGAAATGGGACAAAGTGGCAAACAATCAGAACCGACTTCACCTTGGGGGAAAGTCACCCTCATTATACTCAACCCATCCCCCTATGCCGGAAGACGTTCGACGTTTTCGATATCCGCCCCTTCGCAAATCCGCCCATTCACCCACCCGCTTTTGGTTATAATCTCCCCCGGTCACCCTTCGGTCATCGCGTTGCTGGCCAAGGCCCAACCTTTGGGGCTCCGACGGACGTTTTTATGCAGGACCTCCTCTCCTGGGCACTCTGGTACGTATGGGCCGTCCTCATCGGCCTGCTGACCGCGCCCCTGGCCTGGCGGCTGTTTCCCGCTCTTCCCGGCCGGGGCTGGCCCTACCGCCGCGCGCTGGGCCTGCTGCTTTGGGGCTATGCCTTCTGGCTACCCGGCGCCCTGGGGTGGACCCCCAACACCCCCGGAGCCATGCTGACCGGGCTGGCCCTGCTCGCGGGGCTGAGTGCGTGGGCCATGCGGGGGCATTGGCGCCGCCTTTGGCGTTGGTTGAAGGGGCATCGCGGCTACGTCCTTTGGGTGGAAGGGGTCTTTCTGGTGGCCTTTGCCGCCTGGTCCCTGGTGCGGGCCGCGAACCCCGACATCGTGGGCACGGAAAAGCCCATGGAACTGGCCTTCATCAACGCCATCCTGCGCAGCCCCACCCTACCGCCCCACGACCCCTGGCTTTCGGGCTACGCCATTTCCTACTACTACTTCGGCTACCTGCTGACGGCCATGCTGGCCCGGCTCGCCGCCACCCCCGGACCGGTGGCCTTCAACCTGGCGCTGGCCCTGATTTTTGCCCTGGCCGCGGAGGCCCTCTTCGGCCTCACCCTGGACCTGGCCCACCGCTGGCTCTCTCCCCGGGGAAAAGGAAAAACCTTCTGGGCCGCGGGCCTGCTGGGGCCCCTCTTCGGCCTGCTTCTGGGGAACTGGGAAGGCCTGCTGGAAGTGTTGCACCGCCGGGGCTTCTTCTGGAAACAAGTGGACGGCACCTGGGTATCGCCCTTCTGGGAATGGACGCAAATCGAGGCCCTGACCCGGCCACCCACGCCGCCCTTCCGCTGGGTGCCCGACCGTTTCTGGTGGTGGTGGCAGGCCTCCCGCACCGTCAAAGACTTCACCCTGGACGGCCACCCCATCGAGGTCATCGACGAGTTCCCCTTCTTCTCCTTCCTGTTAGGGGACGTCCATCCCCACGTGCTGGCCGCGCCCTTCGTGCTCCTTTGGGTGGCCTGGGTCTACAACCTGTACCGGGGCGGGGCCCGGGGCCGCGGCCCCGAGGGCTTCACCTGGCCCCACTTCCTCCTCACCGGCCTGCTGGCCGGAGGGCTGGCCTTTCTCAATGCCTGGGACTTTCCCATGGCCCTGGCCCTGGGCTTTCTGGCCCTGTTGCTGCGGGGTTTCCATCACGGCCGCCCCCTTTGGGGAAATCTGGCCCACGGGCTGCGCCAGGCCGCGCTATGGGCCATGCTCGCGGTGACCCTCTACCTGCCCTTTCACTGGAGTTTTTCCTCCCAGGTGAAAGGCCTGCTTCCCAACCTTCTGCACCCCACCCGGGGTTTTCACCTGTGGGTGATGTTCGGCCCCCTGCTGGTGCCCCTGTTCCTGGTACTGCTGGCCTGGCGCCGGCATCTGGGCCTCCCCTGGTCCGAAGTGCTGCGGAAGGGAGGCACCCCGGCTGTGGGCCTGTGGATGGGATTGTTCCTGGCTTCCTGGCTCATGGCTTGGGCGGGGCTTCTGTTCTTTCCTCAAAGCCTTCAATGGCTACACGCAGTAGGGGCGGTTGACTCCAGCCAACTCCTGAGGGCCGCCTTCCTCCGACATCTGAGCACCCTGGCCACGCCCCTCACCCTCATCGCGCTCATGGGCCTGGGCCTGGCTGTGGCTCTAAAGGCCCGACGCTTCCCGGAAACGGCCTACCTGGCCCTGCTGGCCGCGTGGGCTGCAGTATTGGTGTTGGTGCCCAACCACCTCTACGTGTGGGACCACTTCGGCACCCGCATGAACACGGTGTTCAAACTCTACTACCAGGCCTGGTGGCTCTGGGCCGTGGTCGCGGCCGCGGGCTCCATATGGGGCTTCCGACGGGGCTGGGACGCGCCAGGACCGACGACCTGGTGGCAGCACGGTTTGTGGTTGCTGGCCGTGGCCGCGGGCCTGGTGTACACCGCCTTGGCCCTGCCCAATAAAACCAACAACTTCCATCCACCCCAGGGTTGGACCCTGGACGGTTCGGCCCATTTTCGTCGCGCGGCGCCGGAGGAATGGGCCGCGACCCGGTATCTATGGCAGGCCCCCCTGGGCACGGTGGCCGAGGCCGTGGGCGGCAGTTACAGCCAGTACGCGCGCATGGCCACCTATAGCGGGCAACCCAACGTGCTGGGCTGGCCGGGCCATGAAATCCAATGGCGGGGCGATGCCCAACCTCTGGGCACGCGAGAGGCGGACATGGCCCGGTTGTACACCACATCCTCCTGGATGGAAGCCAAAACCATCCTGGACCGTTATGCCGTCCGTTACGTGGTGGTGGGGCCTTTGGAACGAACCAAATACGGCGCCCAGGAAAACCTCTTCCGCCGGCACCTACCGGTGCTCTTCGAGCAAGGCCCGGTGGTTGTGTTTGGGTATAGCAAGTAGCGGGCAGCCATTAGCAGTCGGCGGTCAGCGGTCCGCAGTCGGCAGTCCACGGTCGGTGGTCAGGGGGCAGCGGGCAGCCGACGCACTGTCCACTGATCACTGACCACTGACGACCTTCCCCCTCACCGGGGCCACGGTGATCAGGAGGCTCACGGCCGCGGCCAGGAGGAACAGCCGCCACCCCAGGTACCAACTCCCCGGCTCCAGCCGCCACACCACCCAATGGGCGCCTTCCGGCACCCGGACGGCCCGCAGCACCCCATAGGCCACCTGGGCAGCGGCGGGTCGGCCATCCACGTACACCTTCCAGGCCGGGTAGGCCACTTCGGAAAGCACCAGGCGCCCCGGCCCCGTCACCCGCACGCGAATTTCGTTGGGCGACCACAAGGCCCAGGCCGGCTTGCCCGATGTGCATCCCGCTCCCTCGCGTCCCGGCGGTTCCATCCACGCCAAAGGGCAGGGACCGCTGGGGTTTTCATACACCCAAAAGCCCTCCCACACCCCCAGGGGGCGCCACCGCCTGGCCGCCACCCGCACCGGCGAAACCCAATACCGCACCCGAAGCAAGGCCAGGGCCGCGGGGTCCGGCTCGGGCGGCGGGGTGGGCTGAACGAGGGGTGGCGAGGTCACGCTATATTCGGCGCGGGGAATGCCCACGGCACGGCTGAGGAAGGCATCGTACGCGGCCAGGTACAGGGGATGGTAACCGTGGGCCAGCGCCATGCCCGATTCCACGGCTTCCAGGCCCAGCAGCACGAAGTGGGAAGCGTAGACCCGCGGGCCCTGCCAGCGCATGGGCCACGCCGCGCCATGCCACCCCCCATGGGCCAGCAAACGCTGCATCAAACGGCGCTCGCGAGCGTGAAGGGCATCGAAGGGGCGAAATTCCACCAAAGAACGGGCGTACACCCCGCTCAACAGCCCGGTAAGCGCCACGACGGCGAAAACCCACCCTTTGCCCTTTGAAAAGCGCGGCACGCCGTCGAAACTCAGGCCCACCAAGCCCGCCCAACCCAAGAACTGCCCCAGGCTCAAAAGTCCATACCAGGAAGGCAGCCAAACCGCGCCCACGGTTTCTTTCATGACCAAAGGCAGGTCGAGAAAACGGCACGGGAGCCATATCCCCAACCAGGCCACCAGCGCCCGGCGCACCCACGGCTGACGCAGGCCTTCGATGTCTACACGCAAAGCGCTTACCAGAACGGCCCAATGCACCCAGTCGATGTACCGGGCCGGAACGCGCATCTGGGTGAAACCGGGCAGCACGTGGCCCAGCAGGGCATACAGTCCCCCTTCCTTTCCAAAAGCCAGCCACAATCCCAGGAGAAAGACGACCAGCCAGGCCCGCGCCTTTCCTTTCAACCACACGCCGAGCGCGGCCACCCAAAAGGCCAGGGGCAGGTAGAAAAGCACCTCTGGCGAGGCCAGCACCGGCCGGGGCACGCTCAAGCCGCACCCACAGGTGTTGAGGCCCAAAGCGTATTCCACCTGCACCACGCGCGCCCGCAGGGTCCACCGGGTGTACGCCCACAACGGCAGCGCCAGGGGAGCGGCCACCATGCCCGCCAGCAGCGCCGTGGCCACCATGCGGAGCCATCCATCCCGCAAAGCCGGCCAGAACCGATGCCGCCGAGTCCACGCCCGAAAACCGTGATACACGGCCCACAAACCGCCCCCCAGGAGCGCGCCCCGGGGGTCGGCCAGGGCCATCATGCCCGCGCTCCAGGCCCACCCGAGCCAGCGGCCCCGGGCCGTGGCCCAAAACAACCAAGGCCACCAGGAGCGGGAAAGGGTCAGGCCCACATGCCCCATGCCATAGAGCATCCACGTGCGGGGCCACACCAGCCAGAAAAGCCCCCCGAGCCACGCCCGCAACGGCGAAAGCCCGCTGGCCCGGAGCCAGAGGTACATCCCCACGCCGCCGAAGGCCAGGTGCACCAGGGCCAGCAGATTCAACCCCAGGGGGAAGGGCAGGTAGAGGAAGGGCCAGGCCGGGGGATAGGCCAGCAACCCCAAGGGGTCGGCATACAAAGGGTGACCGCTGAAACGGGCCGGGAACCACAGGGGCCAGGTTCCCCAAACATGCGTCGCCCGTTGAAAGAACAGGACCTCCGGCCCGTGGGCCGCAATGAAATCGCTTTCCAAAAACCCCCGGAGAAAGGGGACCCGCAGACCCCCCGCGCCCACCAATGCGAACAGCACCAGGGTGTAGGTCAGCGCTGCCCCCCAGGCGCCCTCCCACAGCCGGGGAAGCAGGGAGAGAAAAGACCGGCGTCGTTCCTCGTGCATGCGGGCTTTCCCCAGAGCCAAACCGGGTGGATTTTGTTACACTGTAAAGGCCAGAGGTTTCGCCACTATACCACGATTCCCCAGGAGGCCCTATGCGAGCGGTAGACCTCATCGTCAAAAAGCGAGACGGCCACGCCCTGAGCAAGGAGGAAATCGACTTCCTCATCCAGGGTTACATGACGGGCCAGGTGCCCGATTACCAGATGGCCGCCTGGGCCATGGCGGTGTACTTCCAGGGCATGACCCCGGAGGAAACCACCCACCTGACCCTGGCCATGGCCTACTCCGGCCAGGTGCTGGACCTGCGCCACGTGCTGCCCAAAGCCGTGGACAAGCACTCCACCGGCGGCGTGGGCGACAAGACCTCCCTGGTGGTGGTGCCCCTGGTGGCGGCCGCGGGCCTGCCCGTGGCCAAGATGTCCGGTCGGGGCCTGGGCTTCACCGGCGGCACCCTGGACAAGTTGGAATCCATCCCCGGCTTTCGCACGGATTTGAGCATCGAGGAATTCGTGGAACAGGTGCGCCGGGTAGGTTGCGTGATTTCGGGCCAGACCGCGGACCTGGCCCCCGCGGACGGCAAACTGTACGCGCTGCGGGACGTGACGGGCACGGTGCCTTCCATTCCCTTGATTGCCTCTTCCATCATGAGCAAGAAAATCGCCGCGGGCGCGCACAACATCGTGCTGGACGTGAAGGTGGGCCTGGGCGCGTTCATGCCCACCCTGGAGAAAGCCCGGGAACTCGCGCAACTCATGGTGGACATCGCCCGCCACGCGGGCCGGCGGGCCGTAGCCCTGCTCGCGGACATGAACCAGCCCCTGGGCCAGGCCGCGGGCAACGCGCTGGAAGTGAAAGAGGCCATCGCCACGCTGCGGGGCAGCGGTCCCGAAGATTTCGTGGAGCATTGCCTGGAAGTGGCCGCCTACATGCTCTACCTGGGCGACGCGGTCCCCTCGCCGGAAGCGGGGAAGGCCCTGGCCCGGGACACCTTAGATTCGGGCCGGGCCTGGGAGAAGTTCCGGGCCATGGTCCAGGCCCAGGGCGGCGACATACGCGCGGTAGACGAGCCGGACCGGCTCCCGGCCGCGCCCTTCGTCCACACCGTGACCGCGCCTCGAGGCGGCTACCTGGCCCAGGTGCACGCCCGCCGGGTGGGGGAAGTGGTCATGCGGCTGGGCGCGGGCCGGGCCAAAAAGGGCGACCCGGTGGACCCCGCGGTGGGGGTGGTTACCCACGTCAAGGTGGGCGACCGGGTGGAGCCGGGCATGCCCCTGTTCACCCTTCACACCCGCCGGGAGGCGGACCTGACCTGGAGCGAAAAGGACCTGCTGGACGCGCTGCAATGGTCCGACGACCCCGTCGAGCCTCTGCCCCACTTCTACGGCGTCATTACATGAAAGCGAGGGCGGCACCCGGGCCGCCCTCGCTTTCATTCGTCCCAATTCCAGGCCACTTTTTCCACCACGCGAAATTCCCCTTCCGGCACGGGAAGGCCTCGCGCTCGCAACAATTCCTGCAAACGACGATGCAACGCGGGTTCGGCTTCCCAGCCGAGAAAGCGCTCCCGGCCTTCCAAGACGAAACCGGGATACCGCCAGACCCGGTAACGAAGGCTCTTCCAAAAACCCACCAGGGACTGAGGATCCAGCAGACGCACCCGCACCGCCGGCCCATAATGCCGAACAAAAGCCCGTAACCAGGCGTTGAGGTACAAGTAGTCTTGCTTCCAGTCTTCGGGATACTCGTTGAGTTCCTCGTTGTGCACCTTGTCGCTCAAACCAAGCCCCGCTTGGTTGGCCATGGCCTCACAGTGGGGTCAATGGTGGAAGAAGGTGAGCAAAGGGGTGATGATTTCCAGCCGAATGGGTTTCATATCGCGCCCTCCCTCTCAAGGAAATGCGCGCCCAGGGTGAAAGAAGGCACATCAGGCTTCGGTGCGCAGCAGGCGCAGGCCGTTGAGCACTACCACCACGGTGCTGCCCTCGTGGCCCAGCACGCCCAGGGTCAGAGGCAGGTCCGCGACGAACGCGGCCAGCACCAGCACCACGATCATGCCCAGGGCAAAGACCAGGTTTTGGGTGATGACCCGGCGGGCCCGGCGGGCCAGGCGCATGGTGTAGGGCAGCATCTTCAAAT
>JALWJZ010000041.1 GCA_026996855.1 Anaerolineales bacterium | reverse complement strand
GGCCTTCGCGGAGATGTTCGAGCCGGTCATCGACCAGCGGTATCTGATGTTGCGCACCGATGGCCGGCTGCCGCGGCTGCTCACCACGGGGGTGTGGCGGCTCTTGCGGGGCCTGGCCAGCCCCGGCCTGCCCCCCGCGTACCATCCGGTGCCCCGGGTGCTGGCCGTCAAGCGGGAGCGGGCCGAGGCCCTGGCCCGGGCCTGGCGGCGCTATGTGGGCGGGGGGCGCTTGGTCTACACCCGCTCGCCCGAGGGGCGCCAGGTGCTCTACGCGGCCCGCACCCAGCGCCGCCCCCGGGCCGACGCGCTGGCGTTTGAGTTTTGGAGGTAACCAGCGGCCAGATGTCAGGCGTCAGGCGTCAGCAATCAGTGGTCAGCGGTCAGCCGTCAGTCGTCAGCGGAAATCATCGCCGGGCCTGGACCACCAGGCGCTGCCGGTATTCCCCCAACGCAGGGTCGTAACCGTGGCTCAATAAGGTGGGAAAGGTGCGTATGCGCCTTTCCCTTACAAATCACCTTCCCCAGCGGGAAATCATCGCCGGGCCTGGACCACCAGGCGCTGCCGGTATTCCCCCAAGGCAGGATCGTAGCCGTGGCAGGTGATGAGGGTGAGCCACCAACCGCTGCGCGGTTGCAGCGGCCAGAAAGCATCGGGCGAAACCACCTCCACCCGCACCACGGTGTAGGTCCAGACCAAATCCCCGAAGCGCACTTCCAAAACGTCGCCATATTCCAGACGGTCCAGGTAAGCAAAAGGACCGACCGCGCCGCTGGGAAGCCACCGGTGGGCCGTCAGCACCGTGTTGCCCGGCGTACCGGGGAAGGCCGTGTTCTCCAGCCAGCCCACCTGGTCCCACAACCAGGAAACGTCCCACCCCGCGCCGGCGGTTTCCACCATGAGGATGGGCGCGTCCAGGCCCAGCCGAGGCACGCGCAGGTAATAATGGGTGACCTGCTCCTGCTGAAGGCGCCGGGCCCACGGGGGCGGTCCCGGGGCCAGGCCGGGCAGGTAACCCGTACAGGGGAGCCGCGCGGTGCAGTGATTGGCCCGGCCTACACTGGTGCGGCGGGCGCGGCCCCGGCAGGCGGTGTCGTCCGTGTCTTGGGCCCAGGGGCCCGGGGGTTCGGCCACGCCCGATTTCATCCAGGGGCCGGGGTGGTTGGTATCCCACCCGTTGGGCACCAGCGCGATGGACTGCCCGGTGGTCCCCTTCACCGCGCTTCCGTCGGCCCAAAAACCCGCGGGCAGGCGGCCATGCGGGTCGGGTGTGATGCGGCCGTAAGCCATGTAATCCACGATGCGGCCCTGGGCGTCGAAGAGCCACAGGTCGTCGCCGGTGTTGTTCAGCCGAGGGCTTTCCCCGGCGTAAAAGGTCACGGCCGTGGCCGGTGCGCGCTTCAGGCCCAGGGGGTCGTCGGGGGGACCCAGCCAGACCACCACGTACGTTCCGGCCTGGACGCGACTCCCCGGCGGAAAGGTGAAAGCGAAACCGCCCGAGCCATCGGTTTCACCGTGGACCACGTTGCCATCGGAGAGTACCCACCCAGAGAGGTCCACATCCTGCCGGACGAGGATCTCGACGAACTCGTCGTGTTCCTCGCGAGCCGAAGAGCAGGTCTGGGCGGCCAGGACTTCGTTGAGCACCACGTGCCCGGCATAAGGTGAAGGCGCCAGCACCGGCGGCGGGGGCGGAGGATGGTTCGGCCGGCCGGCGCTGCTGACCCGCTGGTACCGTCCGCAGGTCAGGTCGTCGGTGTCCTGGGTGGTGGGGCCGGGGGCATCGCCGGTGGTGGTGCGCTCCCAGTACGTGCCCGAATTCGCGTCGGTGGCATCGGGGGAAACGGAGAGGCTCTGACCCTTGCGGGTGCTGCGCCGGGCATTGCCCTGCCACATTCCCGGCGGCAGGGCCCCCTGGTCGTTGATGCGGGAACCCGAGCCGTAGGCCATGTAATCCACGATGCGGCCCCGGGCGTCGAAAAGCCACAGGTCGTCGCCGGAATCGGAAAGGCGGGGAGGTTCCCCTACGTAAAACTGCGCGGCCGCGTGGGGCGCGTCCTTGAGTCCGGCCGGGTCGTGGGCGCTGCCCAACCAAACCACCACGTACGAACCGGCCGGAAACACACTCCCCGCCGGAAAGGTGAACACAAAACCCCCACGGCCATCGGTATCGCCGTGGGGGACGTTGCCGTCGGACAGCACCCACCCGGACAAATCCGTCGTTTCGCGAAGGGCCAGTTCCACGAATTCGTCGTTGGTATCGGCGTTGGCCCGGGTACACGTCTGTTTCGCCAAAACTTCGTTGAAAACCACGCGACCGGCATAAGGGGAAAGGGGAAGCCCGTTGGAAGGGTAGAGGGGCAACCAAGCCAAACTCATCACCAGCCACAGAAGTCGTCCCCCTGGGCGGCACATGGGTCTCCACTCCTCCCAAAACCCAAAGGATCGCGGAGCAAACCACGCTGATTTTAACGAAACAGAAATTGGGAAAGGGTAATGAGCATGGCGATGAAGGTAAACCCTATACCCATCATCCACTGAGTAAAGGTAAGCCGTCGTTCCACAGCCTCAAAGCGGGCGTTCATCTCCCGTTGTAGGGCCTCGAAACGCTTCTCCATGGCTTCAAAGCGTTTCTCCATGGCTTCGAAACGGGCGTTCATCTCCCGCTGCAGGGCCTCAAAACGTTTCTCCATGGCTTCGAAACGGGCGTTCATCTCTCGCTGCAGGGCCTCAAAACGTTTCTCCATGGCTTCGAAACGGGCCATCTCGATTTCCCGCAGCGCTTTCAACTCTTCTTCCACCCGCACCACCCGTTCCATCAAGGCCAACTCCCGAGCCCGCTGTTCGTTGTCCTGCACGAAGCGAGCCACCGTTTCGGCCACCATGTTTTGCAACAATTCCTGAAACTCGGTGCTTTGTAAGAGCTCTTGCACTTGGGCCATCCAGACCTCCTACAACACTATGGGTTGAGAACATTATACCGTAACCACCCTGTTGGCGTTCTACGATTTCCCAGGGAGCGGGCATCTGGTTCTCCGGCGGCCCGGGAAAGCGAACCAAATCAAATTTTCATCGTTTCGTCTCGAAAACCTTTTTCTTCCTGGCGGGACGGCAAAAAACCGACCTTCAAAGACGCGACTTTCCGGACGTGTGGGTTTTTAAGAGGGTATGGAAAACGCCGCGCAAGAGAAAGCCGACCGCGGGCGTTTTGCATGTTCCAACAAAGACGCACACAGAGCCACGGAGAACAGGGAGCATCCGCTGGAGAAGACCAAGGTTTCCTCCGTGCTCTCTGTTGCCTCTGTGAGAAAATGCGATGGCTCTTGCCGCTTTCGTTGGATTTGGAAAAACGTGTGAGGTCGACCGTGGGCGAACTTGACGAAAGTTTCAGGAGCGCGTACAATCGTGCCACCCCGAACCGGGGCATTCAATCCCTACGCAAGGAGGAGAAGGGATGAAGAAACGTTGGTTTGTGTTCATGGCTTTGGTGTTGGCAGCCGTGGCCGTCGGCCTGGTGGCCTGCAAACCCAAGCCGAAATTCGAATGCACGGACCCGAAAGGGTGCGTGGAAATCAAGCCGGGTGAACCCATTCGGGTGGCTGCGGCCCTGGTCTACTCGGGTGGTGCCGCTTCTTACGGTATCGACTCCAAGCGAGGCATCGAAATCGCCATCGACGACCTGGGCGGCGAACTGCTGGGCCATCCCATCGAGTTGGTAGCCGAAGACACCCAGTGCAACCCCGAAGGTGGTCAGGCGGTGGCGCAAAAGCTGGCCGCGGACAAGACCATCGTGGGTGTCATCGGCACCACTTGCTCCAGCGCGGCCAAGAACGCGGCCCCCATCCTGAGCGAAGCCGGCATCGTGATGATTTCCCCCTCCAACACCGCGCCTTACCTGACGGACCCCGCCACCCGTGCGCCTTTCTACTTCCGCACCGCGCACAACGACAAAGTGCAGGGTAAGGTGGCCGCGGAATTCGCCTACAACGAATTGGGTGTGCGCAAGGCCGCGACCATCCATGACGGCAGCGTGTACGCGGAACAGCTGGCCGCGGTGTTTGCCGAGGTCTTCCAGCAATTGGGTGGCGAAGTGGTGTCCCAGGAAGCCATCAACGTAGGTGACACCGACATGCGCCCGGTGCTGACCACCATCGCTGCCAAGGGCCCGGACATCATCTACTTCCCCATCTTCAATCCGGAAGGTCCGCTAATTGCGGCCCAGTCCAAAGAGGTGGAAGGCCTGGAAGACGTCAAATTGATGGGCGCGGACGGCCTCTTCTCCAAGGAATTCATCGAGGTGGCCGGTGAAGCCGCGGTGGGCGTGTACCTGAGCAGCCCGGACTTCACCGCCTTCAACCCCGAACGCTACGAAGAGTTCATCAAGAAGCACGAAGAGAAGTACGGTGAGAAGCCCATCAGCGCCTTCCATGCCCACGCTTACGACGCCATGATGATGCTGGCCGAGGCCATCAAGAAGGCCGCGGTGGTCATGGAAGACGGCACCATCTACATCCCGCGCACCGCGCTGCGGGATGCCGTGGCCGCTACCAAGGACTTCCAGGGCGTCACGGGCAACTTGACCTGCGATGCCAACGGCGACTGCGCGGACCCGCACATCGCGGTGTATCAAATCACCTCCGCGACGGAATGGGATACCACCGATCCCAACAAGTCGCCTGTGAAGGTGTGGCCGAAGTAAAACGCGGCCCGTAACTGGCCCCGCGCATGTAGGGGCGGGCGTCCCAGTGGGGCCCGCCCCTTCTTCGTAAACTTCGCACCGGCCAACAAACATAAAAATCAGAAAATTTCGTTGTAACTTGCGTCAGGTTTGGGAGGTAGGAGCCGTGTTGGAACGATTGCGTTACCGATTACGCTACATTTCGGGCACGGACATTGCCCTGTGGATTGTAGCGGCGCTGTTGCTCACCATGATTGTGGTCGGGTCGTACAACATCTTGACCGAGGGACGCTACACCGGGCGGCAATGGCTGGATTTCGTCATCTCCGGCCTGGCCCAGGGGAGCATTTACGCCCTCATTGCCTTGGGCTACACCATGGTGTACGGCATCCTGTTCATGATTAACTTCGCCCACGGCGAAGTGTTCATGAGCGGCCCCTTCACGGCCTACTTCCTGGCCGAATACCTCAAACAAAAGGGCATGTTCCAAAGTCATCCCCTGCTGGCCCTCCTCCTGGTCATGTTGCTGTCCATGCTCGTCTCGACCGTCATCGCAGTCTCCCTGGAACGTCTGGCGTATCGGCCCTTGCGGGGCGCGCCCCGGCTGGTTCCCCTCATCACCGCCATTGGTGCGTCTTTCTTCTTGCAGTACACCTTCCGAGGCCTGTACACACCCGGCTTCAAAGCCTACCCCGAAGTGGAACCCCTCAAAGGCACGTGGGTCTTCTTCCCCAATTCTCTGCACCTGGAAATCGAGCGCATGCTCATCGCGGTTTTTGTATCTTCCGTGTTGTTGTTGATTTTGCTCTACGCCTTCGTGCAGTTTACGAAAACGGGACGCGCCATCCGCGCGGTGGCCGAGGACCAGCAAGCCGCCGCGCTCATGGGCGTGGATGTGGACCACACCATTTCCGTGACCTTCGCCGTGGGTGGCGCGGCCGCGGGTGCCGCGGGTGTGTTCTACGCCCTGATGTTCCGCCAGGTCAATTACTTCATGGGCTTCTTCCCCGGTCTGAAGGCCTTTACCGCCGCGGTCCTGGGTGGCATTGGCAACCTACCCGGCGCCATGTTGGGCGGCCTCTTTTTGGGTGTATTCGAATCCGTGGGTCCAAGCCTTTTCCTGGAAGGCCTGGGCGTACCCGCGGCGTATCAGTTGAAAGACGCCATCGCGTTCACCATGCTGGTGCTGTTCCTCATCTTCCGGCCTACGGGCATTTTGGGTGAACGCCTGGCCAAACGGGCGTAAAGGAGGAGCAACCGATGAACACGCCTCTTCGTGCGGCTTTCCGGGCCGGTCTGGCCGGCAGCCTCATCGCCCTGCATCTGGCCTTGGTAGGCATGGTAGAAGCCTTCAACAAACGGGAAATCATCCAGGACACCGTCACCCTGGGTCAACTGCTGCTCCTGGGGGTATCCATTGGCACGGCCCTTTATGCCTTGCAACTCATTCCCCAAGAGCGGCGGGCCACGCGTGACGGATGGCTGACCGCGCTGGTTTCGGTCTCCGTGGTCAGCCTCACCTTGATGTTGCTCAGCCTGGCCATTCAGACCATCAATTTGCGCTTTATGTTCCAGAACGCTTCCAAGGAACTGGTTCGGATTTTGACCTTCCACACCCCTGGTGTCGTGGGCCTGGTCAAATTGTGGCTCTTCATACTGGTGGGCGGCATTTTGGGGGTGGGTTATTTGTTCGTGCCCCGGCCCTGGAATCGGGTGCTTTCCATCGCCGCCGGTGCCACCCTCATCATGGGGGTGATGCGCTCCATCGTGACGCCGTTGCTCCCCGACCTGCTGGTGGATGCCCTGTACACGGCTTCGGGCCTCAAGCGCATCGGCGCGGTGGTGCTCTTCGTCTTGTGGAGTGCCATCCTTTACACCTACCCCCGGTGGAAGGCCCGCGCCCAGACCTTACAAACCCTGGAAGTACGCTTGGGGCCACGCACCATCCCCCTGCCCGTTTTTCTGGGCATCGTGGTGCTTTTCGCCCTTCCCGCCATCCTCCGTGAGGAAGGGTCTTACCTGTTCGAAGTGCTGGACATGGTGGGCATTTACATCATCATGGGCTTTGGCCTCAACATCGTGGTGGGGTATGCCGGCCTACTGGACCTGGGATACGTGGCCTTCTTCGCCATCGGCGCGTACACCATGGCCGTGCTTTCTACCCCCGAACTTCCCGTGGTGCGGGAATTTCTCACCCAGACCATCGGGCGCTCCACCCTGAATTTCTGGGAAATCATCCCCATCGTCATCGTCATCTCCCTGATTTCGGGCGTCCTGCTGGGTGTGCCGGTGTTGAAGACCCACGGCGACTATCTGGCCATCATCACCTTGGGGTTTGGCGAAATCATTCGGCTCCTGGTCATTTCCGACCTGTTGAAACCCATCCTGGGCGGTGCCCAGGGCATCACCGGTGTGGCGCGACCGACTTTCTTCGGAAAGTTCGTCATCAACGAATCCTGGGAGTACTTCTATCTCATCGTCATCACCATCGGCATCGCTCTGTACATCTCGGTTCGCCTCCGAGATTCCCGCGCCGGCCGGGCCATGAAGGCCATCCGTGAAGACGAAGAAGTGGCCAAGGCCATGGGTATCGACCACGTCGCGGCCAAACTGAGCGCGTTCGCCACCGGTGCGGTGATGGCCGGTCTGGCGGGTGCCCTGTTCTCTTCCCGGCTGTATTCCATTGCGCCCCACTCCTTCAACGTGCTCATCTCCATCAACGTGCTTTGTTTGCTCATCGTGGGCGGTATGGGCAGCCTGCCCGGCGTGGTGGTGGGCGCCCTGGCCCTGGTAGGCCTGCCCGAGGTCTTGCGGGAATTCGCCGAATTCCGCCTGCTGGTCTACGGCGCGGCCCTCATCATCATGATGCTGTACAAGCCCGAGGGGTTGTGGCCGGAACGGGCGCGCGTCAGTCCCATTGCCAAAGAAGTCTTCGGCGACCGCCTGCAACAACTGAAAATCGAGTAACCGGCCGAGGAGGTGCAATCGTGGCTCTGTTGGAATGCCGCAAACTGACGAAACGCTTTGGTGGCCTGGTGGCCGTCAACCGGGTGGATTTGGTGGTGGAACCTCAGTCCATTCACAGCGTCATCGGTCCCAACGGTGCGGGAAAGACCACGCTGTTCAACTGCATCACCGGCTTTTATCGGGCCGATGAGGGTGAAATCCTCTTCCAGGGCGAACCCATCCACTGGCTCAGTCCCACCCACATCGCCCGCAAAGGCATTGCCCGAACGTACCAGAACATTCGGCTCTTCGGCAACATCTCGGTGTTGGAAAACGTGCTCATCGGGATGCACATTCACCTGAAATCGGGCCTCATAGCGCCTTTGCTGAACCTGAAGAGTTTCATCGAAGAGGAAAAGGAAGCGTACAAACGGGCCATGGAATTGCTGGAATACCTGGACATCGCGGAGTGGGCTTTCTTCAAGGCTCGCAACCTGCCCTACGGTCAGCAACGGCGTCTGGAAATCGCCCGCGCCCTGGCCCTGCAACCGAAATTGTTGCTCCTGGACGAACCCACCGCAGGCATGAACCCCAAAGAGACCGAGGAAACCACCCAACTCATCAAACGCCTGCGGGATGAACTGGGCATCACCATCCTGCTCATCGAGCACGACATGCGGGTGGTGATGAACATCTCCGACGTGGTCACGGTGCTGGATTACGGCGAGAAGATTTCCGAAGGCACGCCGGACCAGGTCCGTTCCGACCCACGGGTCATCGAGGCTTACCTGGGGCACGGCGCGGCCTCCGGTCTCAAACCCGTGGCCTCTGCCGGCACGGTGGCCAAAGGAGGGTAAGGCCATGGCGTACTTCGAAGTTCGCGACTTGCACGTGTATTACGGCGCCATCCACGCCCTCAAGGGCATCTCCCTCCGGGTGGAAGAAGGGGAAATCGTCACCCTCATCGGCGCGAACGGTGCCGGTAAGACCACCACCCTGCGGGCCATCAGCGGTTTGGTGCGCCCGCGAAGCGGACAAATCCTCTTCGAGGGCGAAGACCTGTTGCGCTACAAGCCCCACGAAATCGTTACACAAAAACGCGTCATCCACGTGCCCGAAGGTCGCCGGGTGTTCGCCCGCATGACGGTAGAGGAAAATCTGTACATGGGCGCGTTCACCCGTACCGACCGGGACAAGGTGGAAGAGGACCTGGAGCGGGTGTACCAACTCTTCCCCCGGCTCAAAGAGCGCCGTCGCCAGTTGGCCGGCACCCTCTCGGGCGGCGAACAGCAGATGCTGGCCATTGGGCGCGGCCTCATGGCCGCGCCCCGGCTCCTCTTGATGGACGAACCTTCCATGGGCCTGGCACCCATTTTGGTGGAAAGCATCTTCGAAACCATCCAGGAAATCAACAAGCAGGGGACCACCATCCTGCTGGTGGAGCAGAACGCGCACATGGCCCTGCAAATCGCCCATCGGGGTTACGTACTGCGCACGGGCGAAATCGTGCTCCATGACACCGCCGAGAACCTGCGGGCCAACGAAATGGTGCAAAAGACCTACCTGGGCATGGCCTGAGAGCCTTGCGCATCTGCCTCCTCTGCCACAAGAAAAACGCCGGGCTTGCTCCCGGCGTTTTTCGTTTCCCTTACCGGCGTCCCGAGGGCGCCGCACCTTCACGATAGGATCACCTGCACCCCGCGCTCCCGCAGGCCCTCGACGAACGCCGGATCCGCGTCCCGGTCGGTAACCAGCACATCCATGGCCTCCAGGGGCGCCACGAAAACCGGGGCCACCACCCCCAACTTGGTATGGTCGGCCACCACGATGACCTGACCGCCCAGTTTGAGAATGGCCCGATCGGTAAGCACTTCCGGCAGGTAATCGTTGGTCAGGCCGTGTTCCAGGCTGATGCCCCGAATGCCGATGACGATTTTGGAAGCCCGTACCTCGCTCAACGCCCGTTCGGCCATATGGCCGATGAAGGAAAGTTCTTCGGGCCGAAGCATCCCGCCCAGGGCAAGCACGGTGATGTCGGGCACCGAGGCCAACAGGTTGATGACGGGCAGGGAGTTGGTAATCACCGTCAAACTGGGGTATCTCCGAAGCACTCGCGCCACCTCCAGTACAGTGGAACCCGACCCCAAGAAGACGCTTTCTCCAGGACGGATGAGCGAAGCAGCCTGCTGGCCAATGCGCATTTTGGCTTCCCGCTGCTCTTGCATGCGCATCATCAGGGGCGGCTCCGGCAGGGCCAGGCGCACCGGAATGGCGCCGCCCCGCACCCGCTGGATGCGCCCAGCCTCGGCCAGGGCCTCCAGGTCGCGGCGAGCCGTGGCCTCGCTCACGCCAAAAATCCGGCAAATGTCCGCCACGGTAATGCGACCCTCCCGTTCCACCAGGGCTACAATGCGTTCCCGCCGCTCCTCGCCGGATACGTGCACCGAAGCAAAGGTTTCTTTGGAAACCTCGTTCCTCATGACCGGTTTCCTCCTTGCGTAGACGTCCATCCGCTGGCCTCGAAATAATCGTCCAATACCCGACATATAGCATCCTGTACCAAAGCCTCAGGACGAGCCGCCAGACGCCCTTCTCGCACCGCATGGTACTGCAGGGGTAAGAACTGGCTCAACAAGGGCAGCGGCAGACGCCGATTTTCCAGGTTAGCAAACAGTCGTTGCAAAGCCGCCTGCACCCGGGGCCGCGGCCAATAATACCGCACCCGGTCGCTGAAACTGTACCGCCGTTTCCAGGCCTGCTCCCGGGGCGAGCCGTGATAATAAGCCTGCCAGTGGCTGGGTTCTTCCAGCATGACTTCGTCCAGCACCGCTTGCAAATGGGAACGTGCCTCGGGAGGCACCAGGTAGGTTTCAATGGCTTCCAAAGCAAAGACCGCTTCGCGAAAGGCGAAAGTGAGGGCCGGCCCCACCTTGAGGATGGCGAAGCCATCTCGCACCAGGGCCTGCAAAGCCTCCCGGGTCTGGTAGTCGGTGGAGTGGGCCTCGTACACCAGGGGCCACGTCTCGATGAGTCGCGCCAGGCCGCGCGCGGCCTCAGGCCGGTAGGGCACGACGAAGTCGTCGCCGAACTCCACGCCGGGTTGCACCACCAGGGCAATCACCCGTTCCCAGGCCGCGTCCAGCCCGCGGCGACGGAAAGCCTCGCGCATGACCTCCAGGGTTCGGCGGGCGTCTTCCACCCGCGTGGGCGGGACCGTGTCCTCGTGCTCCTGCGCACCGCCGGGGGGCGGCACTTCGGTGCCCACCACATATACCGGTGGCGGGCCGCCCACGGCTCTATGCGCGGCCTCGGCCACCGCGGCCAGCCGTGCGGTACGCTCGGCCACCACCTCGGGAGCGGGAGCGGGCGGGTCGCCGGCCAGGGCCATGCTGCAATCCAGGTGAATCTTGCGGTAACCGGCCCGTACGTACGCGTCCACCAGGACCGCGGCCTCTTGCATGGCCTCCTCGGCGGGTCGGCCCCGCCAGACATGGGGCCCCAGGTGGTCGCCACCCAGCACCAACCGCTCCAGAGGGAAGCCCTCTTCCCGGGCCATGCGACGGATGAAGTCCACGAAATCCCGCGGCTTCATCCCTGTATAGCCGCCGTACTGGTTCACCTGGTTGCTGGTAGATTCGATGAGTAAGGGCAGCCCCCGCTCGGCGGCGCAACGAAAGGCTACACGCAGCACCCAGGGATGGGCCGTACACAAAGAAGGCGCGCCCAGGGGCTTCCCGGCCTTTTGGCCGCGCACCACGTCATCCAGCCACATAAGCCAAAGCCTCCTCCAGGGTAGGTTGCGCGCCGGTGCCACCTTCCCCCCGCAGGGAGAGCGCGCCGCAAGCCACGGCCAAACGCAAACTCTTTTCCAGCGGCCACCCGTGCAAAAAGCCGTAGAGAAAACCCGCGTCGAAATTGTCCCCCGCGCCCACGGGGTCCACCACCCGGTCCATGGCCACCGCGGGTACCGCGGCCCGTTCGCCTTCCCGGCCCACGGCCAGCGCGCCCTGCTCCCCCCGCTTGACCACCACCCACCGGGCTTCCCGGGCCAGCCGACGCGCGGCTTCTTCCACGTCCTCCACCCCGGCAATGGCGCAAGCCTCCATCTCGTTGGGCAGGAACACGTCGGTATACGGAAGCACCCGCCAGATGGAAGCCCATCGCTCCGCCGGGTCGTAGTTGGGGTCCAGGGAAGTGGTGCGGCCCAGGGACCGGACCCGACGAAAGAGCGCGGGCAGGCCGGGCTGCAACGCGGTCTGCAGATAGTACGAACCCACGTGTACGTGTCGCGCAGCCTCCAGGGCTTCTCCAGGAACGTCTTCCACCCGCAGGGCGGGGATAAGCCCGGCCGCGGTGAGAATGGCCCGGCTTCCGTCCGGCCGTTGGAAAATCACACTCAAGCCCGTGGCCTCCCCTTTTCGGCGCTGCACCCAGCGGGTATCCACCCCGCGGCGCTGCATCTCCGCCAGCATGAAATCACCGAAAACGTCCTGCCCCACCAGGCCCACGAAGGCTACCCGCAAGCCCAACCGGGCCGCGGCGCAGGCGAAAATCACCGAGGAAGACCCCACGGTGAGCACGGCCCGATCCACCAGTTTTTCCACCTGGCGAAAATCGGGCTCCACGTCGCCGTACACAAGCAAATCGGGGTTGATTTCCCCCAGAACCAGCAGGTCGAAGGCGGGTAAGGTGGTCATGATGGCTTCCTCAAAACCTAAGAGCCGTCACAAAATCTCACCCAGGCGTCCAAATCCCGATGTTTCAAAATGGTGCTAAAACCCAGTTCCCGGGAACGGCGGCAGGCCTCTTCCCAATCCACGTCGGTATCCGTGTATTCTGCGTTGAACACGGCCTTCCCCGCCTGGAGGAAGGGCAGGAAATCCTCGGCGAAGTCGTAGTAAAACGCTTCTTCCGTAATGGCGAAGTCCATGACCTCCACCAGGTCGTCCACCATCTCGGGGCCGTTCTTCAGAGCGATAGCCAAGCCGCGCTTGTGCGCCTCCTGGGCCAGCCAGCGAGCATAACGGATGTTGTCCTCATAAGAAATGGGAAAACCCGTGTCTTCGGTGTACACCATGATGTTGTCCGGCTCCACCGCATCGAAGCCCTTGGACGCACACAGGTCCAGCCGGGCCTGCATGATAGGCCCCAGAAGGTCGATGCGCCGGATGTCCAGCCACCACTCGCCGCTCCAGCCTTCATACGCCTTGCCGATGACTGCCTTGGGGAAACGGTCCTTATCAGGCCGCCAGTTTTCGTAAGAACCCACGCTCATGTAGCAAATCACGCGTGTACCCCGTCGGTGGTAATGCTCTACCACAGATTTGCCCACGGAAAGGTCAATGTCCACCACGTCGGTGTACAAATCCAGGTTCAAGCGTCCGGTCAGTTGCCATTGCCAGGTAAGACCGGGTTCGGGCTTCCACCAGGTAGAGGGCGGAGATGGGACGGGGACCGGAGAGGACGTTTGCGGAACAGCCGTAGCGCCGGTCGAATTCTGGCATCCCGCCAGCAATCCAACAAGCAACATCCACCCAAGGGTTGCCAGGAGCGCCATCCAGAGCGGTAAAGAGCCAACTGTAACAGAACGACGCACGATGGAGCCTCCTTCAAGGCCTGGCATCAAGAGCGCAGGCCGGACATGGTAATACCCTTCACAATCCACCGCTGCACGAACATGAGCACCAGAAGCACGGGGAGCACCACCAACACTGCGGCAGCCATGGTCAGGTGCAGTTTGTTCCCCATGCGGGTGGAATACCAGGTGAGAATGATGGGCAGGGTGCGCACCCGCTGTTCGGTAAGCACGATGAGGGGCCAGAGGTACGCGTTCCAGTTGAACATGAAGGTGAGCAAGCCGAAAGTAGCCAGGGCCGGCTTCATTTGGGGCAACACGATGCGCCAGTAAATCTGGAATTCGTTGGCGCCATCCACGCGGGCTGCGTCCATCAAATCGTTGGGGATGGAATGGGCGAACTGCCGGAACAGGAAAATTCCGAAGGGATCGATGGCCGCGGGCAAAATCAACCCCAACAGGTTATTGATGAGGCCCAGCCGCGCCAACATCAAATAACCCGGAATCATGGTCAATTGGGAAGGAATCATCATCAGGGCCATGATGAACCAGAACAGCACCCCCTTCCAGCGAAATTCGAACTTGGCGAAGATGTAGCCAAAGAGGGAACTGGTGAACAGCACCTGCACCACGTTGGCCAGGGCAATGATGGCCGAGTTCCGATAGAACAACAGCAAGGGCAGGTCCGGGTCGGTCAGCACGGTACGGAAATTCTCCAACGTGAACTGCTTGGGGAAAAAAGTGGGCGGGATTTGACGAATCTCCGCTCCTGTCTTGAACGCGCCTAGAATCATCCACACAAAGGGCACCAGAGCCAGCAGACTCAGGGGAATCAGGATGACGTAGGCCGGCCGTATCCATTCACGCCAAAAAATCTTCCAGGAAAGTCGTTGCGTGTGTACCGTCATGCCGAAATCGCTCCCAAAAAGCTTTCGTCTTCAGGCTTCGGGCACGGGCGCATCGTTCAATATTCCCAGCGGGTACGCAAGAAGCGGGCTTGCAGCAGGGACAAGGACAGAATCACCAGGAACATAACCAGGGAAACCGCGGCGGCCCAGCCCATCCGCTGGAACCGGAAAGCATAGTTGTAAATGTGCAGAAGCAGGACCTGCGTTTGATACTTCGGCCCGCCGTCCGTCATGACCTGCACCAGGTCGAATACCTGAAACGCCGAAATCATGGTCAGGATGGCCGTCAACTGGATGGTGGGCATGAGCATGGGCAACGTGACTCGGAAGAACATCTGGAAAGGATTGGCCCCGTCAATGCGGGCAGCGTCCTTGATGGCATCGGGGATGTTCTGCAACGCGGCGATGAAAATCACCAGGTTATAGCCCAGGTCCTGCCACAAGTAGGCGAAGATGACGGCCAACAGGGCCACGGGAATACCCCAAAAGGTTAATTTGGGGTCCCCCAACCAGTTGATGACCACGGTACGGCCCAGAATTTTCCCCAGAATGGCATTGAGCAAACCCCGCTGTGGGTGGTAAAGGTAACCCCACATAATGGCCACCCCCACCGAGGGTGCCAACACGGGCAGGAAGAAGATGGTGCGGAAAAGGGGCCGCATGCGCCGGTGTACCGATTCGATGAGTACGGCCAGGGGCAGGGTGATGAGCAGATTCATGGGCACCACCAGGGCCACGAACAGCAGCGTGACCTTGAAACTCAAATGAAAAGTGCGCACATGTAGCGGCGCGTCGGGCGAGAAATCCAGCATGGCCCGAAAGTGAGCCAGGCCTACGAAGGGATTTTCACCCCCCAGACCCAGGAAAGTCCCCCCGGCACGACGGGGCGAGTACTCGAAAAAGGCCAGGGCAAACCCCCATAGCAGAGGGAACAGGGTCCAGAACCCCATGTACAGCACCATCGGGAGCAAGGTATAACGCAAAAAGGCGCGCTGGGAAGCATCCAAGCGCCGCTTCCTGATACCCGTATACCGTCGAAGAGGCATCCGAACCTCCTCTCTGAAAAACGGCCGCGGGCAGGGCCTACAAGCCCCGCCCGCGGCCCCGGGGATTATTTCCCCAGGCTTTCTTGCACGGCCTGCTCGATGTTCTTCAAGGTGGTTTGCATGTCTTGGTTCCCCTGCAGAAAACTCAGAATTTCCGGATAGGTTACTTCATACCATACGAAGTCCCGATCCGGGAAGGACCCTTCGTATTCGCCATAAGGCATAATGTCCAGCCAGGCGGCGAAGTGGGGGAACTCCTTCACCAGTTGCTCCCTGGCTACGCCTTCTGCATTGGCCTTGAGGGCCGGTAGGGTGCCGGTGGCAATGTTCCACTGCAGCGCGTTCTCCTGGTTCATGGTCACGAATTGGACGAAATCCCAGGCCACATCCTGCACGTTGCTGTTGGCCGAGACGGTGAGGCCCCAACCAGAAGCGGCCACGAAGATGGGCTTGTCCCCTTCATACGGTAGTTGGCGATACACCGAAGCCTCGGCCACCTCGGGATAGTCGCCAGCATATTCAGGCACCACCCAGGGGCCAATGACCGCGATGCCTACCATCTCCTCAAAGTAGGCGTCGCCCACCCAATTCTCCTCATCGTTGAACAAGAGCGGGTCGATGACGCCCTCGTCTACAAACCACTTCATCCGCTCCAAAGCCCTTTCGGCCTCGGGCGTGGTCACCTTGAAGGTACCATCCTGCAGATAGGTTCCACCGTATTGGCGAATGAGGGAGTAAAACATGGAGGAAATGCCATCGGCGTGGGTGAACATGAACCCGGCCCGGGTCATGGCGCCATCGGAGACTACCGTAAGTTTCTTCGCATCCTCCATGAGGTCGTCCCAACCGGCCCAACCTTTCTCGTAGTTGGTGGCCCCGACTTCTTTGGCCAATTTGGTGTTCACCAGGGCCGCGCCGTATTCGGCATTGAATTCCTGCGGAACGCCGTACAGGTTGCCGTCGCAGATGTAACCACCCAAAGGCGGTGCGAAGAACATTTCCACGGCTTTCTCGTTGGAAAGCACGTCGCCCGGAACCTGAGCCAGGTTCCCGCCCTGGGCATAACTGCATACCCAGGAGCCGAACATCTGGAGAATGTCGGCTTCGGTGCCCGCGGGAATGGCGGTCTGCAAGGTCTGGATGTAGGTGTCGTAGTCAAAGGTCTCAAAGGTGATCTCGACGTTGGGATGCTCAACCATGTAAGCGTCGGCCAGGGCCTTGTATGCGTTGTTGAAGGATTCATTCTGATGGGTCCATACGCGCACGGTGACCTTTGCGGCTGCCGGCGGAGCCGCTTCTTCGCCAGTGGGAGCCGCGGTTGGAGTGGCCTTCTTACAGGCAGCCAACACCAGAAGCCACGACATCGCCAAAACGAACATCAAAAACCAATTTTTCCCCTTCATGGCATACCTCCAGAGGTAGCGAATACGAACCACGCCAAAAGGCAATGAGGGAATCGGCGTTGGTAGTTTCATTTTACCATGCTTTTGAGCAAACAAGAGCGATTTCGATCGAGTTCGGTCAAACTTTCCCGTTTTCTTACCAGAAAAACGGCAAGGTTCGCTCATATCCCTTCGCATTTGGTATAATACGAGCAACCCAAACGAGGCGATTCCATGGTCAACCCATTCATGCTTCCCCTGCACCAATTTCGCCCACGGCCACAAGTGGTTCGGAAACAGACCTTCAATCGGGTTCCCCGTTTCCCCGTCATCGACGCGCACAACCACCTGGCCGAACCCTTCGGCGGCGGGTGGGATCGGAAACCCCTTTCCCAACTTCTGGAACAACTGGACGCGGCGCGCGTGGTCCACTACGTGGACCTGGACGGCGGCTGGGGCGAAACAGTGCTCCAGCGGCATCTGGACCTTTTCAAAGCCAAAGCACCCGAACGCTTCTCCATCTTCGGAGGCGTGGCCTGGGAAAAATGGCCAGAATTGGGGAACCACTTCCCCGAATGGGCCGCGCGGCATCTGCGCCAACAAAAGGCCTGGGGCGCAGACGGCCTCAAAATCTGGAAGCCCTTCGGCCTCCATGTGAAAGACCACACCGGACGCCTGGTGCCCGTGGACGACCCCCGCCTGGACCCCATCTGGGAAACCGCGGGCGAACTGGACATGCCCGTGCTCATCCACGTGGCCGACCCCGTGGCCTTCTTCCAGCCCCTGGACGAGACCAACGAACGTATTGAAGAACTGACCGCGCACCCCGACTGGCACTTTCCTTCGCCGCCCTTTCCGCCTTTCCACAGTATCCTGCAAACCTTCTACCGGCTGGTGCGCCGGCACCCCCGCACCACCTTCATCGGCGCGCACGTGGGATGCTACGCAGAGAACCTGCACTGGGTGGGCCGTATGCTGGACGACTGCCCCAACTATTTCGTGGACATTTCCGCCCGCCTGGGTGAACTGGGCCGCCAGCCCTACACCGCTCGGCGCTTCTTCCTGCGCTATACGGACCGCATCCTCTTCGGCCTGGACCTCGGACCGCACCTGCCCTCATACCGGCTCTTCTACCGCTTTTTGGAAACCGACGACGAGTACTTCAACTACAGCGCGGCGGAAATCCCGCTGCAGGGCCGCTGGCACATTCACGGCATCGCATTGCCTGACGAGGTGCTGGAAAAGGTGTACTACCGCAACGCTCTGCGGGTGTTGCCCTCGGTCCGACGCGGCCGCGCCTTGCTCGAACGCCTGTAACCCACACGGAGGCCTACATGCGACCCATCGCTCATGGCTTTTTGCGCCTCGACTGGACCGCCCCCACCCGGGCCCTGGTTTCCTGGAAGGGCCGCGGCGTGGGCGAACTGGCCCTGCGCCTGGACCCGCCCTTCGCGGGCTTCGACTTCCGCCTGGAGGACCTGGGCACCGGGCCCGCGCCTTTGGGCCCGGCCCACCGCTGCCAACTCACGGCTCAGGACGGCCCCCTGGCCTTGCGCCTGGTGGTGGACGCTTACCCCCAGTGGCCCGACACGCTCTTCTTGCAGTGGGAGGTCGCCAACCGGGGCCCGCGACCCCTCGCCTTCACCCGCTTTGCCGTGCCGGAACTCTCCCTGGAACGCACCCAGCCCATGTGGAGCCTGCAAGGCGCGGCGGTGTACTGGGGCCAGGACTTCGCCTTCCCTCTGCCCCGCACCTGGC
>JALWJZ010000040.1 GCA_026996855.1 Anaerolineales bacterium | reverse complement strand
GGTCCCTGGCCCCGGATTTCGTGCTGCTGTACTATGTGGTGGTGCACCTGAAGAAGACGCTGTTCGAGGTCATGGTCATCGAGGCCGGGATGAGCGTGGTGACCATCCTGGCCACCTATGTGAGCGAGCGGGTGCCCAAAGCGCGGGGCCTGTACGCCATCAGCGCCGGGTTGCTGCTGGAGACCGCGAACGTGGGCATCATGTCCCTGGCGCCTCCTTTCGTGTGGGCGTTGGTGGCCTACGCGCTGGGCCGCTTCGGGGATGCGCTGGCCTTTCCCTTTTACCGCGCCTGGTTGTTCGGCTTCATCCCGCGGGAGCGGGCCAGCGAGTTCCACGCCGCGCTTTCCAGTTACAACCGGGTCATCGGGCTGGTGGCGCCGCTACTGGCGGGCGGGCTGGCCTACCTGCACCCCGCGCTGCCCTACCGGGCCAGCCTGGCCTTCCTGCTCCTGATGAGCGGCCTGTTCGTTTGGAAGGCCCGTGGCCGAGGCGAGTGAATCACGCTCCATTGAAGCAATTTGAGGCCTCGAGGGCGAAAAAAGGCCTCCGGTAAGGTTTTGAAATTTGGTACGATGATGAAAAAGACATGTCCCCTGCGACCGGAGGGGAAGCCATGCTGCGCCCTCCCGAGAAACGTTTTTTGATTCCCGAAGCCGAATTCGAGCCGGCCTACCTGGCCCTTTACCACAGTGGGGAACTGGCCCGGCGGGTAGAAGAAGCCGTGGCCATGCTGGAATCGTGCGAGGTATGCCCACGCCATTGCCGGGTCAACCGCCTGGCCGACGAAACAAAAATCTGCCGCATTGGCCGGTATGCGCGGGTGGCCAGTGCGTTTCCCCATTTTGGGGAAGAGGACCCGCTGCGCGGTTGGCGCGGGTCCGGCACCATTTTCTTCAGCGGATGCAATTTGCGCTGTGTGTTTTGCCAGAACTGGGACATCAGCCAGTACCCCGTAGGGCCCGAGATGAAACCCGAAGAACTGGCCCAGGTCATGCTGCGTTTGCAAGCCCTGGGTTGTCACAACATCAATTGGGTGACCCCCGAGCACGTGGTGCCTCAAGTACTGGAAGCCCTGCTCATTGCCGTGGAACAAGGGCTGCGATTGCCCATCGTGTACAACACATCGGCTTACGATTCCATGCACAGCCTGCGTCTGCTGGACGGCGTGGTGGACATCTACATGCCCGATTTCAAATTCTGGAGCAAAGAGCGGGCCCGGCGCTATCTCAAGGCACCGGATTATCCCGAAGTGGCCCGCCGTACCATCAAGGAAATGCACCGTCAGGTGGGGGTGCTGAAGATGAACGAGCAGGGACTGGCCCGCCGCGGGGTGCTTTTGCGGCACCTGGTCATGCCAGGGATGCTGGACGAAACTCGCGCCATTCTGACCTGGGTTGCCCAGGAACTCTCCCCCGATACCTACGTGAACATCATGGCCCAGTACCGGCCCGACTACCAGGTGAGCCAGGAGAAATACCCCGAAATCAATCGCCCCCTCACGCTGGACGAGTACCGAGAAGCCCTGCGCATGGCCGAGGAAGTCGGCCTATGGCGTCTGGATGAGCGCTGGGCCGTGCGGGTGTAAGAAGATGTTCGGGAAAGTGTAAAGCGCCTTCTCAGACGCCTTCTAAGGATTGCATTGCACCATTCCCAAAAACGAACGCCCGGAGCCTTTTGGCCTCCGGGCGTTCGTTTTGCTACCCAGAACCCCAAAAGGCGGGTCGATGCTAATGTGCGTGGCCACCTTCTCCGTGCACATGACCGTGGGCCAGCTCTTCGGGCGTGGCTTCCCGCACGCTCACCACCTTGACGGTAAAGTGGAGGGTCTTGCCCGCCAGGGGGTGATTGAAGTTGAGCACCACCTGGTCGTCCCGCACCTCGTGGATGGTGGCGTTGTACACCCGGCCTTGGGGATCGGAGAGTTGGATGACGGTCCCCGGCTCCAGCGGAATCTCCGGCGGGAATTCGCTGCGCGGCAGGGAGATGTAAGCCGCTGGGTCTTCGGGGCCGTAGCCTTCTTCGGGGGTTACGACCACTTCTTTGGTCTCGCCCTCGGCCATTCCCTCGATTTCCTTCTCCAGACCCGGCACCAATTGACCCATGCCGTGGATGTAGGCCACCGGCCCGTGTTGCTCGGAGGAATCTACAACTTCGCCGTCCACCGTCAGGGTGTATTCCAGGGTTACCACGTCTTTGTCTTTCACGGTGCGCTTGGATTGCGTTTGCTCACTCATCTGTCACTCCTCAAAGAAATTCCCGTTCCTCGGACTCGTGGGAACTGGGTTTCCCCATTGTAGCACGGATTTAGAGGGCTGGAACGAAGAAAGCGGTTTTCAACCACGCGTTTTTCGAAATCCAACAAAAGCGGCAAAAAGTCATCGCCTTTTCTTACGAAGGCACAGAGAACGCGGAGAAGCCTTGGGCCTTCTCCAGCAAATACTTCGTGTTCTCCGTGGCTCTGTGTGCGTATTTGTTCGAACATACAAAACGCCTGGTGCGCCTCGTTCGTTTCTTGACACCGTTTAAGCCCCGACTATAATGGACAAGTGCCAGGCGCCGGTGCTGGAACTGGCAGACAGGCGTGCTTGAGGGGCACGTGCCCTTTACGGGCGTGCGGGTTCGACTCCCGCCCGGCGCACTGGGAAGGGTGGGATTGCCATGTCCCCACCCTTCTTTTCTTTGCCCAGGTCGTGTGTTATAATGTGGTTCGACTGCGCAAACGCTTCTCGCGTGCCTCTCCCACCTCAAGCCCTCTCTGAGGTGTTCGGAATTCCACGTCGAAATACAATGCGTAGGTAGCCTTTTCAATCTGTGGAAGCCGACCGGATGGTCCAGGTTCCCCAAGTATTCGTTCAAGGCATTCGTATGTCCCCGAAATCCCGCGTACTGGCATGAAAAACACAGTTGACGACGTTCCGGGGTGAACCCTTGCGAATGGTCGAGCAGGCGACGGTTTTCCCTTCGGAAGCCTCTCATATTTGCATAGGCAGGACAGCGGGGGTGCCGCGCCGCCGACAGGCGTCATGACTTCGAAAAAGAGGCGGGGGAAGAAACTTTTGACACTTGCCGCAGGGCAAGAAAACAACGATAGGCCCTTCTTGAACGGCAAATCCCGGTAAAGCGTTGGCATCTACATGCTCAGACAGGATTGGTCAAGGCTCCTTTCGCCAGGACTTCCTTACGAACCCTTTGTCCTACAACCCTAAGGATTTCAGGAGGATGTGATTCATGAGCCCTGCTTTGAAAGTTCCCGACAAGGTACATGACCTGGAGCGCCTTTCACTTCAGGAGTTGCGCAATCTGGCGCGGGATTTAGGCGTTCCCCGCTACAGCAAAATGCGCAAGGACGAACTCATCACGGCCATTCGCCAGGCCCAATTGCAAAAAGAAGGGCTGGAATTGCGGGGCGGCGTGCTGGACATCCTGCCCGACGGCATTGGCTTCTTGCGAACCCGGGGGTACAAGCCCAGTCCGGATGACATTTACGTCTCGCCTACCCAAATCCGGCGGTATGCTTTGCGCCGGGGAGACTACATCGAAGGCATCGTGCGGCCGCCCCGCAACAGCGAGAAGCACCAGGCGCTGCTGCGCATCGAAGCCATCAACGGTATGCCCCCCGAGATGTCCTTCCGGCGTCCCCGCTTCGAAGACCTGACCCCCATTTTCCCCGACCAACGCTTCCAACTGGAAACCGACCGCTTCACCCTCTCCACCCGGCTCATCGACCTGGTTGCACCCATCGGCCGGGGACAGCGGGGCCTCATTGTGTCTCCGCCCAAGGCGGGGAAAACCACCATCTTGAAGGACATCGCCAACGCCATTACCCAGAAGTACCCCGAGGTCCTCGTGTTCATCGCGCTCATCGGGGAACGGCCCGAAGAAGTTACGGATATGGAACGCTCGGTGCGCAAGGCCACGGTGGTGGCCTCCACCTTTGACGAGCCGGTACAGTTGCACGTGCAGGTGGCGGAGATGGTGCTGGAACGGGCCAAACGCCTGGTGGAACTGGGCCACGATGTGGTCATCTTGATGGACTCCATTACCCGCCTGGCCCGGGCGTACAACCTCATCGTCACCCCTTCGGGCCGCACCCTGACCGGCGGCCTGGACCCCGCGGCCCTGTATCCGCCCAAGCGCTTCTTCGGCGCCGCCCGGAACATCGAGCACGGCGGTTCCCTCACCATCATCGCTACCTGCCTGGTGGATACCGGCTCCCGCATGGACGACGTGATTTACGAGGAATTCAAGGGCACGGGGAACATGGAATTGCACCTTTCGCGCAAATTGCAGGAGCGGCGCATCTTCCCGGCCATCGACATCGAACGTTCGGGCACCCGGCGGGAGGAACTGCTCCTGGGCCCCGACATCGTCCAGCGGGTGTGGCTCATGCGCCGCATGTTCATGCAAATGATTACGCCGCCCCCGGCCGGCGCCGGGATGGACATCGCCGCGGCCACCGAGGCTATTTTGGAGCGGCTGCGCAAGACCCGGAACAACATGGAGTTCCTGGAAACCCTGACCCAGGACCTGTAGCGCCCTCGCGGGCTGCTCGGAAGGGCTCGGAACCCCGGGCGTTTTCCAGTACCCGATACGTGACCCCCGATGACCGAGCACGAATTTTTCTTCGACGAACCCAAGCCCACCCGGCTGGACCGGTTCCTGACCCGGGCCTTCGACGGCGCGTTTTCTCGCTCGCAAATTCAGCGCTGGATTAAGGAAGGACGGGCCACGGTGGACGGCCGGGTGGTCACCAAGACGGGGTTTTTGTTGGAAGCGCCCTGCCGGGTGACCCTGGAGGTGCCCCCGCCCCGCCCCGCGGAATTGCAGCC
>JALWJZ010000039.1 GCA_026996855.1 Anaerolineales bacterium | reverse complement strand
ACCTATGGGCGCGGAGGGACTCGAACCCCCAACCAACGGCTTAAAAGGCCGCTGCTCTGCCAGTTGAGCTACGCGCCCGTGCGCCCCACATTGTAGCACGCCGGTACGGTTCGGTCAATGATTCGTGGAGGGTGTTCCAGGGTTCTTCACTGTTCTAACAGAGGTGAAGCCATAGGGGCCGCCCCTTTCGCTTAGATCGAACCGGGCTCAGGACCATAAGGAAGAAAGAATTTGTGTGTGGGGCGGCTTCGCCGCCCCACACACAAATTTATTTTTCCCCCTGCGGTCCTGTGTCCGGTCAGGACGGTCCACAGTTTGGCAAAGATGGGCCTGTCGTGCCCCTCCGGGCAACCCATTACCGGTAGGCCCATAGTTCCACCCGGTCCTCATACACGCCCATCCACATCGGTTGGGTGCGCAGGGCCTCCAGCGCGTTAATCCAACCGGGTTGGGTAGCCAGCACGGTGTATTGCTCGGGCCCGGAGTAAATGCGAATCTCGCCCGTATTCAAAGCCGTCATCCAACCAAACCCGGGCAGCCACGTCAATGCCAGAATAAATGCTTGGCCCTCGGTAATCGTCCAGAGGACGCTGCCGCTTTGGGCATCCAAAAATAGCACGGTCCATGGGTCGGTGCTGGTGGCCGTGGCAGGCAGAAGTACCGTGGCGATTTCCTGTCGAGGGCCCCAGGTCAAATTCATGAAGGTGACATCAGGGAAAATGTACGGGAGCCGGATGGTCCGGCCTTCGGTCTGGTTTTCCCAAAGGATAAGGTTGTAACGCTTCGTCCATCGTTCCCAGCCCAAAGCGGCCACACCATAAGGGGACGTGGACAAATTGTCGACCATACAACAGCCCTTGCCCGTCTTGTCAAAGGTATAACGCACCTTCGCCTTCATGGAAGGCACGTCATAGCCTCGCACAATACCCTGATTGTTGCGCAGCATGAGCAATTGGGTGCTGGGATCATAGGCCAGGTAATCCGTTGCGGGCTGGCCATAAGTGCTTTGTTTCTTCCACACGATGTTGCCGTCTTCGGTGCTCAACAAAGCGTTCGTATACGTCTGGTAGGCCAGACCGGTAATCGCGACATAAGGTTTGCCCGGAATCCAGTCAATCTCGCTCACCACGGTCACTCGAAGTGGCTTTTGCACAGCAACCCGCCACACTTCCTCCATGGTGTCCATACGGAGGAAATGAAGTACCGGGTCGGTGAGCTGGGCTTCCGGACCGGCATCAGGAGGTTGGGGATGGGTGACCACCAGGGCATAAGCGCCATCCGGGGAAAGGGAACCGTAATAGGCAATCCGGCCCTGCGGGGGTATCCAACGGCCAAAGCGCCGCCACCCCGGTGTGGGCGTAAAGGTGGGGGTAGGCGGTACGGTGGGGGAAGGCGTCCAGGTGGGGGGCAGGGTGCGCAACCGAGGCGTGCTCCGGGTATGGGTGGGTGTTGGGATGGAGGTGGAAGTTGGACGACCACAAGCCGCCGCGAGAACCAGCAAGACCAACACCCCGAAAAGCGCCCCAAGTCGATACGGCCCAGGGAGAAACGGCCCTGGGAGCCGAGGGCGAAGCGAAGTTCCTCCCTCAACCTGGGAGCGGCCCCTCATGCTTCTTCGTCTCCGTGCGATTCGTCCAAGGGAGGAGATTGTTCACCTTCCAAAGCAACCTGCCATGCGTCCAGCAAACGTTCCCAACGCTCTTCCATGCTCTTGAGCACCTCGGCCAGGCGGCGCAAGTGCTCCGAAGTGCGCTTTTGGCTGTCCATGATGTCCAACAACACCTGGAGCGTTCGGTCCTGCAGGTCCAGCAGGCGCATGAGGGTTCGATGTACCTTCTCCTGCTCGCTGAGGGTGCTGTCTTGGGTGCGGGCCAGGGAGCGCAAGATGTTCAACAAATCCATCTGGCGCTGGAGTTGCTCTTCCAGCATTTCCCGAATCTCTTCCCGGTACGAGGTCAGAATCTCGCTGGACAGTTGGAAGATGTCCTCCATCTTTTCCGCCATGCTGGCCAGGTGCTCCAGGCTGGCGGTCACCCGTTCCCCCAACAAAAGGTCTTGCAATGCGGCCCGCAGGTGTTCGTCTTCGTTCAAAATGTGAACGGTATTCCACCACCAGGCTCGAATGTCTTGTGAATTCTGATGGGAAGGCATGCCTCACCTCCAGGGGAATCGGAGCATCGGAGAGGCCCAGGTCAACGAATGGCCTTTTCCGTTTCCGGGTCGAAAAGGTGCATGCGAGCCATGTCAAAGACGATGACGCCCCGTTCACCCAAGCGGTAATCGGCCCGCGGGTCGACGCGCGCCACAAAGGTGTGCTCGCCCGCCCGGAAGTACACGAACTTTTCGCTTCCCATGGGTTCGATGATTTCCACCAAACCCTCCACCGGTTGGGGCACCACCCCTTTGGGCAAAAAGTCGGGGTGGAACATGTGCTCAGGCCGAAGGCCCAGAATCACCCGACGGTTGACGTGACCCAAGTAGCGCGCTTTCCGGTCTTCCGGTACTTCCACCGTAAACGCACCGGCATCCACATAGAGGCGTCCTTCTTCCTGGCGCAATGTCGCGGGGAAGAAGTTCATGGCCGGCGACCCAATGAAACCGGCCACGAAGAGGTTGGCGGGTTCGTCGTAGAGTTTCTGCGGGGTATCCACCTGTTGAATCACCCCTTTGTTCATCACCGCGATGCGGTCGGCCATGGTCATGGCTTCCACCTGGTCGTGGGTCACGTATACGAAGGTGGTCTGCAATTGCTTGTGCAACTTGCTCAACTCCGCGCGGGTCTGCACCCGGAGTTTGGCGTCCAGGTTGGAAAGGGGTTCGTCGAAGAGAAACACCTTGGGCTTCCGCACGATGGCCCGACCCACGGCCACCCGTTGGCGCTGACCGCCCGAGAGTTGCTTGGGGTACCGGTCCAGCAAATCTTGAATGCCCAGCATTTCCGCGGCCGCATACACGCGGCGCTTGATTTCGTCCTTGGGTACCTTGCGCAACTTCAGGCCAAAGGCCATGTTGTCGAACACCGTCATGTGGGGGTACAGGGCGTAGGACTGGAACACCATGGCGATGTCCCGGTCCTTGGGGGGAACGTCGTTCACCACTTTGCCATCGATGAGGATGTTGCCCTCGGTCACGTCTTCCAGCCCGGCGATGATGCGGAGGGCCGTGGTCTTACCGCACCCCGAAGGCCCTACCAGCACCAAAAATTCCTTGTCTTCGATGTGCAAATTCACGTCGTTCAGGGCTACGACATTCCCAAACCGTTTGGTGACGTGGTCGAAAGTTACACTGGCCATGGTCGCTTTTCTCCCCTGCGGGATGGTTTTCTCATTATACCGCACACCCCGAGCGAGCGGCTTTTAGGAGGAAGCCCCATGACGGCCCAGACGGGAACGGTACGGCTCGGCCCATAGCGCCGGAGTGCCGCCGGTATGCCAAAAGAGGACCCGGCTACCCGGCGGGAAAGCCCCGCTGCGAGCCAGCATGAGCAATCCGGCCAGGCCGCGTCCGGTGTACACCGGGTCGACCAACAGACCTTCGGTGCGGGCTGCCAGCAGGATGGCCTCTTCTTCCCGTTCCGTCATCACCGCGTAGCCGGGCCGGGCCAGGTCGTCCACCACCTCCACCGCTTCGGGCGACACCTTCCCCGGCGCACGGAGGCGCTCCAGCACCTCCTCGGCCAGGGAAGCCATGCGCGGGCGAAGCACCGAAGCGGGTTCGTCCACGCTGATGCCCACGATGCGGCCCTTGTACCCCAAAAGGCGCGCGCCGGCCACCAGACCGGCCTGGGTGCCGCCGGAAGACGTGGCCAGCACGATGACATCGGGCCGGAACCCCTGGGTGACCAGGAGTTCCTCCAGCGCGTAGGCATATGCGGCTGCGCCAACGGGGCTGGAGCCGCCATAAGGGATGAGATACGGCCGTCGTCCGGATTCCCAGGCCTGTTCAAAGGCCGCGCGCAGGTCTTGGTCTCGCCGTTCCCGGGTGGTCCAGCGAATCTCCGCACCCATCAGATGCATGAGGAGCCGATTGCCGTCGGGTTCCGATGCATTCGGTGGCCCCACCAGCACCAGGAGACAGCCCAGGCCCAAACGGGCCGCAGCCGCTGCGGTTTGTCGGCAGTGGTTGGACTGAGCCGCGCCCGTGGTGATGAGCATCCGCGCGCCGTGGGCCTGGGCCTCGGCCAGCAGGTATTCGAGTTTCCGGGTTTTGTTGCCACCCAGGGCCAGGCCTGTCTGGTCGTCCCGTTTTACCCACAATTCCAGGCCGCCGCCCAGGGCCGCGGACAGGCGAGGGAGGGGTTCTACAGGCGTGGGGAGGTGGGCCAGATGCACCCGGGGCAAAGCAAAAAGGGCCATGACCTGCTTCCTCCAGGGGTTGTTCCCTGCATTGTACCATCAAAGCCCGGCCCTCCACTCTCGGTTCAGGGGGCATGCAAATGTAATTAAGCCGCCCCGTGGATGACACGGTTTGGGCAGCCTGAAAAGAAAGAGACAATGAGTGCACCCTCGGTTCAGGCCGGCGGCTGCCACAGGCTGAAACCTTTGAGAATGGAGCCGCCCACGAACTCCCGCAAGATGGAATCGTCGGGCACAACCTCGTGAGAAAGGGGCCGGAACCACTCCAGCAGGGCCAGCAAGCGCTTGGATTCGATGCGTTCCGGCGTCCCTGGCGGGATTTGCAACAACAAAGGCTCGACCAGAGGCTTGAGCACGGAAAGTTCGTACACCAGGGCCGAGTTGAACATGGTATCCGCCTCTTCCTGGTAGGGGAAAATCCACCGCTCTTCCCCCCGGCGCACGGACTGCCAGCGTCGGATGGTCTCCTGGGCCGTATAGCCCCGCTCCCGGGCATCCCGTACGATGCGCCGCAACAGGCGGGTATCCGTGGTGGAAACCCGATTATGGCGGTCCAGGTTGAGTTGGGTGAAAGCGGAAACGTAAATGCGAAAGGCCCGACCCCGGGGAAAACCGGGGAGCAGATCCGGGTTGAGGCCGTGAATGCCTTCGATGATGACCATCTGGCCCGGTCGTAACTGGACTTCCGGGCCTTCCATACTACGACCGGTGACGAAATCGTATCGGGGCAGGCGCACCCGTTCGCCCCGGAGCAAACGTTCCAGGTCATGCACCAGGCGGTGGCGTTGCACCGCGTCAATGTGCTCGAAGTCGAAATTCCCCTCTTCGTCACGGGGGGTCTTCTCGCGATCCACGAAGTAATTGTCCACTTCCAGGGAAAAAGGCGAAATGCCATGGGTGAGCAACTGCACCATCAAACGTTTGGAAAAGGTGGTCTTGCCCGCCGCGGATGGCCCGGCAATCAAAATGACGTCGATGTCCTTCCGATGTTCCGCGATGCTGCGGGCAATGGCGGCGATTTGTTGCTCGTGCAGGGCCTCGGCCACCAGCACCACTTCCTGAATGCGCCCCTCCTCAATGACCTGGTTGAGGGTGCCCACGTGGGCCAACCCCAAACGTTTAAGCCATTGCCCGTACTGACGAAAGGTCTCCATTAACTGGGGTGCCACGTTTCGAGATACCAGGCGGGTCAAATCCTTGCCTTCGGGAAAGCGCAGGATGAACCCCCCGTCGGCCGGTTCCAGGGCAAACCAGCGCAAATAACCTGTGGACGGCACCATGTAGCCGTAATGGTAGTCCCGATATCCGTTGATGGTGTACAGGGTCAGATAAGGCTTGGTGCGATAACGCAACAATTGCACTTTATCGTGCATACCGCGCGCCCGGAAGTAGGCCACCGCCTCTTGCAATGGCACCTCTTCTCGACGAATGGACACGTTTTGGCGGACCAAATCCCGCATGTGGGCCTCCAGTTGGGCCAACTCGTCGGCGGTCAAAGGCGCGCGGCCCTGCACCTCGCAAAAATAACCTCCCGAGGCCACGGAATGCTCCACCCACAACGAAGCCTGTGGGAACAGTCGGTCGAAGGCGACCTCCAGCAGGAACACCAGCGAGCGTCGGTAAATGCGTCGGCCGTCCGGGTCGGCCAGGGTTACGGGGCGCACCTGGGCTTCCAGTTCCACCGGCACGGTTAGTTCCTGAAGCGCGCCATTCACCACCGCGGCCATGAGGGGCGCGGGGAAGAGATGTTGGAAGGGCCGCAGGAAGTCCTCCAGCGTGGCGCCACGAGGGCCTCGCAAAACCCGACCATCGGGAAGGAAAAGTTGAACCTGTGATGTGGGCTTCGCGTCCAGCAGGATTTCGGCCATGACGTCTCCTCCATGAAGGGGGCTTTTTGAAACCGGACCTTGATCCACCCTCAAGGCACGAGCAAGAACCTCGGCGAAAACGGCGTTCTGGTTCACAGGCCGTCCATTCCATGGCCTGGGACCAAGTCTCGCCACGAGACCAGCCCCCAGAGCCTTCACAAAGACGGCGAAAGAATCGAGTAGAATGACACCCTGCGGCCAGAAGGTCGCCATCCTTTCGCGGGGTACCGTGGCCTTGGGCCATAGAAAACAAGGCCCCACCGCGGCATCACCGGGCGGGGCTTTCATTATACGAAATTGCATTCCGGAAAAAAGTACCCTATGATGCAAAACCACCACCAGGTCGGAGAACCCAACCCTGCGCAGGCGTAAACCCATGACGATCATTCTCTTCAACAAACCCTACGGCGTGCTGTCGTCTTTCACCGATCCGGAAAATCGAGGCCGTCCCACGTTGAAGGATTACATCCCTGTGCCCGATGTATACCCCGCGGGGCGGCTGGACCTGCGCTCCGAAGGCCTTCTGGTGCTTACCGACGACGGGCGGTTGCAACTGCGGCTAACCCATCCGCGTTACAAGTTGCCCAAGGTGTATTGGGTGCAGGTGGAAGGCCGACCCACAAAAGCCGCTCTGGAACGATTGCGTCGGGGTGTTCTTTTGGAAGGGCGGCGCACCCTGCCGGCGCAGGTCACGGTCATGCCGCCGCCCCATGTATGGCCGCGCGTGCCGCCGGTGCGGGCCAAAAGTCCCACCACCTGGTTGCAAATCGTACTCCGAGAAGGGAAAAAGCACCAGGTGCGGAAAATGACCGCCGCGGTGGGGCACCCCACCCTGCGCCTCATCCGCTGGGCCGTAGGTCCCCTGACCCTACACGGGTTACAACCCGGACAGTGGCGGTATCTGACCCCCTCGGAAGAGGTCAAACTGTACCGATTGGTGGGCCTGAAACGCCCTCCACAACGCGCGCGATAGGCCCCCACAAAATGAGGCCAGAAAACAAGAAACGGCCAAACCCCTGGTATAATTGGAAGTCAAATCGGGTAGGAGGGGTTGTGCTGTGGGTGGATTTCCCCCAGAGGGCGCATGCGCACCTTTCCCAAAAGCCCTCGCCTTTGCCAGCACGCTTTCTGGAGTTGGATGGCGCCCTCTTGGTCATGAAGCCATGCGGTTCAAATCCGGCAACCCACCCCTATCACGCCTGCGGCCCTACCCGCCACCAAAAGCCCTTGAAAAACAAACGAATCCGCCTTAGAAAGGTGGATGCTTCTTTCCTCGATTTTGGACATGAGCGAATGATGCCCGAACGCCAACGGCATCCGCAACTTGTTCAAGGGTGTACTCCAATCCTTCTGCCATACACCCTTTATGTGAGACCCGCTACAGCGAGGAGAACGCATGAAAGAAAACCTACCCACTACCCGGGAAGCCTTCATTTTGTGGCTGGAAGGAAAGCGGGGCCGCGTTCCCAGGCTGGCTTCCATTCTGGAAGAGGCAGGATACCGGCTGGAACGGGTTCGGCGAGGGCGGGATGGCCTGGCGGTGTTGCAACGGGCAACCCCCCGGCTGATTGTAATCTACGCGGCCTCTTTGGGAAGCAGCGGCATTCGTCTGGTGCAGCAGTTTCATCGAGAAGCGCCCAACATTCCCCAACTGCTCATCCTCGCCCGAGGTGCAGACCTGCGCAAAACGCACGTGCCCTACGGCAAGGCCCTGCGCCTTCCCCTTTCCCAAAAGCGCCTGTTGCGAGAAGTGCGGCGTTACTTCCCCTCCCCGGACCAGGAAGAGCATTGGGAGGACTACGGCCCCTTTCGGTTTGATGCGGTCCGGGGGAGGGTTTGGCGCAACGGCCGGGAATGGCCCCTCACCCCCAAGATGGCCCGCTTGTTGGCCTATTTCCTCCAGCACCCCAATCGGGTCATCCCTCGGGAAGAACTCTTCCGCGCGGTGTGGAACATGCCCTCGAACAACGACTTGCGTACCCTGGAAGTGCACATATGCTGGTTGCGAAAGGTATTGGAAGACAACCCCCGAAAGCCCAAACTCTTGCGCACGTTACGGGGCCGGGGCTACCTGCTGGATCTCCCCCTGGATTTGGAAACCGGTGATAAGGAATGAGGGGGCATTCCCGGCATCCTTTGCAAAAGCCAGCGCGCCCCGAACCGCATCCACCATCTTCGTTCCTTCCCCCTGCGAAAAGCAACTCACACCAGCCCGGCCAGAAAAGCACCGGTGCGCTTTCCCGCGGAACCGTCGGTATACGTGCACTCCTGTTTCACGAAGCGCTGGCGGGCTTCACGGCGGGCTTCAGGGTGGGTCAGGGCGCGATTGAGCGCGTCCCGCAGGGTTTCCGCGTCGTGCGCCACTTCCCCCGCGCCGGATTTCAAAAACCGGCTGTGGGTGGGCCAGTGGTCGATCTGGGAAAGTCGCAGGGTGAACTTGCCCGGCCACGGCTCCGGCGCATCGATGCATACGCTCACGATGGGGGAATCGTGGATGGCCGTTTCCACCACCATGGTCGAATACACCGTGGTGAATACGTCGGCATGGGCCATCATGGACGATTTCTCGTCCATGTCTTCCCCCGAGTAATACCCCAAGGACCCACCCAACGGCACGGGCCGCACCACATGCACGTGGGGAAGGCGACGGGCCAGGTCGAAGACCTTCTCCCGCTCCGCGGCGAAGTGAGGCACGTCCATGAAATGGTTGGGGTGCAGACGGATGAGCAATTGGGCAGGGGCGTGCAACCGGTCTTCGGCCACCAGCCGGGCCAGGGCCTGGATGTTCTGGAAGTTGGGGGAAAAGGTCACGAAGGTGCTGGCGTAGGCGATGAGTTTGCGGCTGGGGTCCAGCCCGTGACGGCGGAAGTATTCCTCCCGGGGGAGCACCCATTGCCGGCGGAAATAGCCATCGTAGGTGGGGATGCCGCCGATGTGGATGCGATGGGGGTCCCAATCCGACCCCAAAACGGCTTCTTGCTTCTGGATTTCCGACCATACGTTGAGCCAATCCACGGGAGCGCCGGGCAGGCTGTAACTGCTGGTGTTGTCCCAGCCGATGATGACGGCAGCCGTGGGCACACCGTGGTGCAATTTGGCCTCCCGGAGCAGGTACCTGTCCAGGCGCCATCCGGGCGTGCTGGCCACCACCAAATCGGGGCGGAAGGACTCGAAGAGGTCCTGGTAGAGGTGGGGGGTGAAGCGCATTTGCGCCCGTACTACCCATTGCCGGGCGGCCCGGAAACGACGCATCAGCGCCACATAGGGCAGGACGAATTTGAGGATGAGCCGACGCCGCGCGTGGGCTTCGAAAGCCACCTGCTGGATGAAACTCTCCACCGCGCCCAGGGGGATGCGGTTGGACGCGCCCGCCCGTCGCAGGAAATCCAACCAGTATTGGGCACGGTGCCGGACGGTGTAAAAGTAGCGGCGGGCTTCCTTCAAACGCAACCCCGCGAAACGCAAACCCGGGCGTCCAAAGCGGGCTTCCAGGGTGGGCACCAGTTCGTCGTCGGTGAGCAGGAGCACCTGGTGGCCGGCCTCCAACAGAGTGGGCACCACATCGGTCTGGAGGAAATACACCAGGGCCAGACCGTGGTCCGCACTGATGAGAATTCGCTTCCCCATGCACACACCTCGCAGGACAAGATAACCCCCTTCCCGGGCAGGAAGGGGGCTTGCCATGCAAGTCGGGGCGGGCGGATTTGAACCGCCGACCCCCGCAACCCCATTGCGGTGCGCTACCGGGCTGCGCCACGCCCCGACGTCCAGGGCTTATTATACCCACGGTCCCGGAAAAGACAAGGCGCGGCGCGCTCGCGCGATCGATGCGCGTCCGGGCAAACCTCTCTGATTCCATTTCCTGGCTGTTTACTCGTGCCGGGCCAGGGAACCAAACTTGTGAAAACCTGCGGAGCCTACCCGAACAGGCGGGGTACAATTGGTACAACTTCGACAGCAGGAGGAAAGGCCCATGCAACGACCAACCTGGGTACGAATCTTGGAAATCGTGGCCGCAGTGCTGATGCTTGTGGCCTTGGGAATGGTGTTCTTTTACGCACCGCTGGAGCGCATCATGGGTCAGGTGCAACGGGTGTTCTACTTCCACGTGGCCGCGAACTGGATTGGTATGCTCAGTTTCGGCGTGGCCGCGCTGAGCGGCATCGCCTACCTGGTGACCCGACACGAACGCTGGGATCGCCTCGCGGTGGCCGCAGTGGAAATCGGCCTGGTCTTTGCCATCACCGGTATCGTATCCGGTTCCATCTGGGCGCGGCCCATTTGGAATACCTGGTGGACCTGGGACCCCCGCCTGGTCAGCGTGACCATCATGGTGTTGGTGTACTTCGCGTACCTGATGCTTCGGCAGGGCATCGAAGATCCCGAACGTCGCGCCCGTTTCGCCGCGGTGTACGCCATCCTGGGTTTCCTCAGCGTCCCTTTGACCTTCTTCTCCATTCGTCTGTTCCGTACCATTCACCCGCAAGTCATCGGCAAAGGTGGCGAGGACGCCATGGGCCAGTTCGACATGACCCCGGAAATGCTGCACACCCTGCTGGTGAGCCTGTTGGCTTACACGGTGCTGTACGTGGTGCTGCTATGGCACCGTACCCACCTGGAAGGGCTGCGTCGCCAGGTGGAAGAACGTAAAGCCCGCTGGCAAAGCGGATGACCGATTCAAAAAGAGGAGGCAAGCCATGCAACCCATGCCCCCGGATACCACGGTCTACATGATGGCCGGTTACGTGGTCATGCTCGGCGGTATTCTGCTGTATCTGGTCAGTCTGTGGGTGCGGTACCGCCAGGTGCAGGCCGACATGGCCTTGCTGGAGGAGATGGACAGCGAAGCCAGGAAGATGCACGCCTGACGGCTTTCACGAAAAAGAAAAGCGGCGGCATTCAAGGCCGCCGCTTTTTGCATCGGTGGGGCTTTTACGCCGTCTCCAGGTAACGTTCGATTTCCCAGTCGGTGACGATGGTGTTGTAGGCTTCCACCTCGGCCCGTTTGGCCCGCATGAAGACCTCGTAGAGCACCGGGCCCAGAGCCTCTTGCAACACCCGGTCCCGGGCCAGTTCGTCCAGGGCTTCGCTCAAGGAACCGGGGAGCATCTTGATGCCCAGCCGCCGACGTTGCCGCGGACTGAGTTCGTACAGGTTGATGTTGTTGGCCGGTCGCGGGGGTTTCATGCCCTTTTCGATGCCGTCCAGGCCCGCGGCCAGCATGACCAGAAAGGCCAGGTACGGGTTGGAGGAAGGATCGGGGTTGCGCAATTCGGCCCGGGTGGATTTCTCCCGGCCCGGGGTATAGCGAGGGATGCGGATCATGGCCGAACGGTTGATTTGCGCCCAACTGATGTACACGGGGGCTTCGTAACCCGGCACCAACCGCTTGTAGGAGTTGACCGTGGGGGAAACCACCGCGCTCAAGGCCCGGGCATGGGCCATCTGACCCGCAATGAACCCGTAGGCAATCTTGGAAAGTTTGAATTCATCGTTGGGGTCGAAGAAGAGGTTGGTGTCTCCCTGGAAAAGGGATTGATGGCAGTGCATCCCCGAACCGTTGATGCCGTAGATGGGCTTGGGCATGAAGGAGGCAATCAGGCCGTGCTGGTTGGCGATGGCCTTGACCGTGTATTTGAGGGTGACCACGTTATCCGCGGTGCGCAGGGCATCGGCATAGCGAAAGTCGATTTCATGCTGGCCCCGGGCCACTTCATGGTGCCCCATTTCCACTTCCAGGCCCATGGTGGTCAGGGCTTCCATGAGTTGGGCCCGCACTCGGGCAGCCTCGTCGTTGGCCGAAAAGTCAAAATACCCACCCACATCGTGGGGGACCGGGTGCACGCCCCCGTTGGTGGGCTTGAACAGGAAGAATTCCGGCTCCGGGCCAACGTAGTACGTCCAGCCCTTTTCTTCCTTCACTTTCTGCAAGAAACGTTTGAGTCGGCCCCGGGGGTCGCCCTCAAAGGGCGTGCCGTCGGGCAGGTACACGTCGCAGAACACGCGCGCGCGGCGGCGCTCCTCGGGCGTCCAAGGCAGCACTGCGTAGGTGTCGGGGTCGATGACCAGGCGCATGTCGCTCTCTTGGATGCGGGTGAAGCCCTCGATGGACGACCCATCGAACCACACGCCGGCTTCCAATGCATCTTCCAGACGCTCTACAGGAATGTCCACGCTTTTCACCGCGCCCGTCACATCGGTGAACTGCAAACTGACGAATTTGACGTTGTCCTCACGGACCCGTTCGAGAAGTTCGTGCGGCATACGGCACCTCCTTTTGGAAAAGTGGGTGGACCCGTTGGGTTCCGGTGCCCAGGCCCCTGCCCGGGGCCTGGGGGCTGCACAAAAACAGCCGACGCCCAGGGGGCGTCGGCTGGCATCCAGGCCCATTTGTGTCGCCGTCCTGCACCGACAGCGCCCCTCCACAACCCTGCCCAAACCCCACGGCAAAGGCTTGCACAGCCTGCGCCGGGGCTTGGGGCCACTGGATGGGCCTTGTCCCCCAGGTCGCCCCGGGGTTTTCGGCCAGCCCCTGCACCGTGGCGGGGCCTCTGCCCAGGCAGACATCCTTGCTCCGAGGGGAAGAGGGAGGCCCGTGGCCAGGCCTCGGGGGCATCCGCTGAACCGTCCGATTTTCCCCGACCGTAGGTCGGGTTAGCACTCCCCTCGCGGGGAGGAACCCCCACCTCGTAACCTTGCCTCTCGAGACGAGGCGTTGCCCCGTCTGGAAACACCGTCCTGGGCCGATGTTTCGCAAATGAAGAGGCAAGGCCCAGCCGCTACTCTTCCCGATTATTCCCTTGTGAAAACCGCCCGAATTGTACAGGGTAAAACGGGATTTGTCAAGGAAAACGTGTCGTTTTGGTCAAAATCTGTGACCAAAACGACCATCAGGGGTCGTTTTTTCCTCGAATGATGCGGGCTTTTTCCCCTCCATACATGCTGGCCTGCACGATGTCTTCCCCTCGTTTCAAAAAGCCGACGCGCGGCTCGTCCCCGGCGTAAGCCTGCCAGCCACCCAGGACGAAAGGCACCGGGCCCGCTGCGGCCATCCATTCACCGTTGTACCGACGGGCGATGTGAACGTGGGTGCCGGTGGCCCGTCCACCTTCACAAGAGGGATGGCCGACGAAGTCGTCCCGTTCCAGCAGGGTTCCGGCGGGCACCCGGTCCTGGGTGGCGATGTGCAGGTAAAAGAGCACCCAGCCCGTTTCTTCGTGGCCGTCGCCGTCCAGGTCCAGCACCACGATGCCCTTTTCCGAGCGCACCACCAGGCCCGGCGCTGCAGCCAGTACCCAGTAGTAAGAAGGGCGACAGCCCACCCCACCCAAGGGGGCAAAGTCCAGGGCAGCCCAGGCGCCTTTGTTCCCATAAGCGCCGTGAGGGCCAGAGGTGAGAAACCAGGGTGCATGGCGGGTGAAAGGAAGCACCATCTCAGGCTGTTGCAAGTCGGGCGGGTACAGGGGTTCCACCAGCCGGGCACGCTGCCAGGGGTCGCCGAACATATCGTGATACAGGGCCAGAAAACTTTCGGGGGCGTTGGGGTCCAGAACCTGCTCCCACTGGGCGCGCGGGTACAGCGCCGCGAAGTAATACATCAGAGCCACGGTGCCGGCGTTCAGCGAAGGTGCGAGGAAGAGCATCTCGCCGTCGGCGAAAGTCAGGTAGGTCAGGCGCCCTTCCCGCCACCCATAATAGCCTTCGGCCAGTTGCTCCGCGGCCCAACGCAGTTGCCGGTACAGGTCGCCGGCGGGGGCCTGCCGGTGGCCCAAGGGGAACGCCTCGGCCGCTGTCGAGGGCGGCGTACCCATCACCCAACGGGCCTGATATTCCAACAAGGCCAACAACACCCGGGGGCTGATGGCATAGTTGCGGGCCACGAACTGCACCACCTCTGCGCCGGAAATCTGCCCCGGCGAAGGGAGGTACTGCTCGTATCCGGCCAGGTACCCCCCGGCCCGTTGAACGTATCCGCGCACGTCGAAACCCACGGAAGAGGGCGACAAAACCAACTCGCTATCGGGGAAAAGGCGTTCATCGGTGGTGGTGGGAACGGGATGCCAGGGGATGCGCAACTTCCTACCCGGGGAAAGCAAGCCCTCCCGCGAAAGTTCAGGTGGGGTTTCGATTTCCTCCGGCCGCACGCCAAAGCGCACGGCCACCACCTCCAAGGTATCCCCCGATTGGGTTTCGTAGGTCACCCATTCACGGCGGGAGGAGGTCTGCGAGTCTGGACGCTGTAGACGGGCGGGCTCCGCCGGAGAGGTTACGACCTCACCTTCGCCATAGCCCCCTTGCATCGGCTGCGAGGGCGCGGGCAGGTCGGGCAGGGCGAAGTCCTCCACGGGCTGGGCCGGTATGTTCGTTTTATCCAGGGGTTGCCACCAAAACTCCTGCCCGCCGGAAAGCCCCCAGAGCACGACCCCCATGAAGCCCAGGGTCATCAAACCGGCCAGACTTTTCCACAAAAGGCGCATGTTGGCCCCTCCTCGTGGGGATTTTATCACGAACCATGCAGACGTCCCTTCAGGATGGGCTTGCGGAAAGCGGAGGCCTCGGGCTTTCACCCCCTTGGCATTTCCGGGTTATAATAGGGCAACCTTTGCACGCCGCTTGACAACCAGGCGACCAGCCCTTTTCGGATAACGGAGCGGGTTGGTCAGGAAAATAAGCCCTCGGGGCTTTGGAATCGCCAAGGGGCTTTTTGAATTTTGTGCGTTGAGGACGGTGCAACATGGTGCGACGGGTGCTGCGCGCGACGCTGGTTCCTGTACTGGCCGTGGTGGTGGCCTTGCTCATCGGTGCAGCCTTGCTGCATTTCTCCGGTCTGGATCCGTGGAAGGCGTACAAGGCCCTGTTCGAGGGGGCCTTTGGGAACCTCCGGGCCTGGAAACGTACCTTCGAGAAGGCCACCCCTCTCATTTTCAGCGGCCTGGCCGTGGCCTTTGCCTTTCGGGCGGGGTTGTTCAACATTGGCGCCCAGGGCCAGTTGCTTTTGGGTTCCATCACCGCCGCGGTGGTCGGTTACATGGTCGAACTGCCCCCCGGGTTGCACGTTGCCGTAGCGCTATTGGCTGGTGGGCTGGTGGGGGCTTTATACGGTGCCTTCCCCGGCGTGCTCAAGGTGTACACGGGCGCGCACGAGGTCATCACCACCATCATGCTCAACTACATCGCCATCAATCTGACGGATTACCTGGCCGATGGCCCCTTGAAGGACCCCAGTGGAGGTGGTGTGGTGGCCCGCACCCCGCGCATTTTGGAAAGCGCGGCCCTGCCCACCTGGGGCGCGGTGCCTTCGGGTTTCCTTCTGGCCATCCTGTTGGCCGCGGTCACATACTGGTTGCTATGGCGCACCACCTACGGTTTTGAAATCCGAACCGTGGGCCAGAACCCCAACGCGGCCCGGTATGCGGGCATGCGGGTGGCCCGGGTGGTGGGTTCCACCATGCTCTTGAGCGGTCTGTTCGCGGGCCTGGGCGGCGCGGTGGAAACCCTGGGCGTTGTGGGGCGCTTCCAGCCGGGTTTCCACGCGGGCCTGGGCTTCGAAGGCATCACCATTGCCTTGCTGGCCAAGAACAACCCCTTCGCCATCATCCCGGCTTCGCTGTTGGTGGGGGCGATGAAGGCCGGCACCAGCCGTATGCAATTCGTGGCCGACGTACCCAAAGAAATCATCGAGGTCATTCTGGCCTTGATGCTACTCCTCGTGGCCGCGGACCACGTGATTCGCGCCCTGGTGGGCCTGCGGGAAAAGGGCGAAGAGCGTCTGGTGCTCACCACGGGCTGGGGAAGCCATTGATTTCTGGGGCCCGTGCAGCGGTCCTCATCACCATCTTGCAACACGAGGTTGATTCATGGCTTGGCGGCGACATCCCTGGTGGTATCAAAATCGCAGCACCATCGTAGGGTTGGGGGTGCTGTTCGCGGCGTTGGTCGGCGCGTATGTGTATTCCCCGCAAATGACCGAGGCCGTCCTGGCTTCCACCCTGCGGCAATCCATCCCCCTGGTGCTGGGCGCGCTGTGCGGCCTGCTGGGCGAACGCTCCGGCGTCATCAACATCGGCATCGAAGGCCAGATGTTGCTGGCCGCGTTCGTGGCCTTTCTGATGAACGTGTACACGGCCAACTTGTTCCTGGCCGTCCTCAGCGGCATCGCCGTGGGCGCCTTGCTGGGCCTGCTCCTGGCCTTCCTGGCCGTGACCCTTAAGGTGGACCAAATCATTGCGGGCACCATCATCAACATTTTCGCCTTTGGCCTCACCGGCTACTATTATCAGGTGGGGCTGCAAACCAAAGGCAAATTGACGCCCATTGCCATTCCCCTGCTTTCGGAACTGCCCCTGGTGGGCCGGGTGTTGTTCGAGAACCCGCCCATCACCTACGCCACCCTGCTTCTCATCTTCATCGTGCATTTCGTGCTGTTCTACACGCCCTGGGGCCTGCGCACCCGGGCCGTGGGTGAGCACCCCCGGGCCGCGGACACCCTGGGTATCAACGTTTACCTGGTGCGCTACGTGAACGTGGTTGTGGGTGGCATGCTGGCCGGGCTGGCCGGTGCCTTCCTGACCCTGGAAGCGGTCGGCACCTTCGAACGGCTGATGACCAACGGGCGGGGTTTCGTTGCCCTGGCCGTGATGATTTTCGGGCGGTGGAACCCGATTTCCGCCTGGGGCGCGGCCATGCTCTTTGGCTTTGCCACCGCGTTGCAAACCCAGTTGCAATTCATGGAAATCATTCACATCCCCCATCAATTCATCGGGATGTTGCCTTATGGATTGACCATCGCCGTTCTGGCCGGGCTGCGAGGTCGCACGCGACCCCCGGCCGCGGTGGGTCGTCCTTACGAGAAGGAATGACCCGCCCCTTACCCGGAGCACGGTCATGGCTCAACGGTTCCTGGTGCGCATCCTCATCGAGTTGGCCCGCGAGCGGGGCATCGCCATCCACGCCCTTTCCCACGGCTGGATTTTGCTTTTGCAAAGGGACGGCGTGACCCGTCGTGTCTTCGGGTACGACTTCGACCTGAACGATGCCGTGGCCCAGATGCTGGCCAAGGACAAAAGCGCCACTTCCCTGGTGCTGCAATTCCACAACGTCCCGGCCGTGGAACATCATTTCTTCCTGCGCCCCGACGTGGAAGATTACGTCTCCGAACGGGGAAACTGGGCCGCGCTCCAGGCCCTGGCCGAAGCCCACGACTACCAGTTGGTGTGCAAGCCCAATTACGGCACCAGCGGCCAGGACGTGTACCGGGTGCGTTCGGCTCGCGAATTGGAATGGGTGATGCAACGTTTGTTTCAAGAGTACCGGGCCGTGGCCGTGGCCCCTTACTACGAAATTCCCCATGAATACCGGGTGCTGTGGTGCGAGGATGCGCCCTTGCTCATGTACGAAAAACGGCGGCCCGAAGTGGTGGGCGACGGGGTTTCGCCTTTGGGGAAACTGATAGCCCAGGCCGCGTATCGCTGGCCCTCGGTTCAGGAGGCCCTGCCCGAATTGCGGCGCACCTACGCGGAAGCATGGCACCGACCCCTACCCAAAGGCCAACGGCGACTCTTGACCTGGAAACACAACCTGGCCGCGGGAGCCATGCCGGTGCTGGAACTGCCCGATGAGGTGCGGGACACCCTCGCGCGCCTGGCCCGCCGCGCGGTGGAGGTCCTGGGCCTGCGGGTGGCCGCGGTGGACATCGTCCAGACCCAGGAAGGCGAGTGGAAAGTGCTGGAGGTGAACTCCGGCATCATGATGGAGTACTTCGTGCGACGCCATCCCAACGGCGAAGCCATCGCCCGGCAGGTGTATGCCACCCTGTTGGACCTCATGTTCCCCCAGGCGGTCCTTCGTCCCTCCTACCTTTCGGGGAAAGAGCGGGGGCGCTCCCTGTAGCCCCACCTGGAGCGTGCAGGTGAGGCGCGCGTTTTCCCCTTTTTCCCTGTAAAATCATGGCAAAAGCGGCCTGGTCCGCAGGAGGAGAACCATGACCCTTTTGCGCCGAGGATGGTACTTCGAGGAATTCGAACCCGGCATGGAAATCACCACGCAAGGCCGCACCATCACCGAGGCGGACATCGTCAACTTCGCGGGCCTGTCGGGTGACTACAACCCGGCCCACACCGATGAGGAATTCGCCCGGACCACCCCCTTTGGACGGCGCATTGCCCACGGCCTGCTGGTGACCTCGGTGGTCTCCGGGCTGGCCATGCAAACGGGCATTCTGGAAGGCACGGTCATTGCGTTTCGGGAAATCAAGGACTGGCGTTTTGCCAAGCCGGTGTTCATCGGAGATACGGTGCACGCGGTGCTCCGGGTGGAAGCCACCAAGGCCCTGCCCCGCCTGGGCGGCGGCGCGGTGGATATCCGCATCACCGTGAAGAACCAGCGGGGCGAAACCGTGATTCGAGGCACATGGACGGTGCTGGTGGCCGCACGGCCCCAGTCCGAAGATGCGGAGGCATAATGTTCCCTCCCCTTCCCTGGCGGGACGAATCGCAAAATCCTGCTTCGGAACCCAACGA
>JALWJZ010000038.1 GCA_026996855.1 Anaerolineales bacterium | reverse complement strand
TGCCCCGGGAAACTTGGTGGAGCCTGCCCGCGTTCATCCAGGCCGTGGGCCGACTTGAGCCGGATTTCGCCCGGGAGAAACCCGAACACCTGGCGGCCTGGCGGTTTCGCGACCCCGACACCGACCAGGTATTGACTTCGGCCCACGATTGGGAGACCATCGACGCGGCGCTGTTGCACTTTCTGCTCACCGGACCGTTGCACTGGTTGGGCCTGGTGGATGTGGCTCGCCAGGCCTTTCGCCGTTCCTCCTGGGCCGAGGACCTCCTGGCGCATCGCGCGCCTCCCCTGCCCCAAGCCACGGCCCGGATGCAAATCCGTTCCGACGGCGTCCTGGTGGTCCCGCGCGATGCTCCTCGCTGGGCGCGTTACCAGGTGGCTCGCGCGGGGGAATGGCTCCCCCTGAGGGGCCCCGACGCGTATCGGTATCGGTGGACGCCTTCCAGCCTGAAGCGGGCACGGGGGCAGGGCATGACGGGGGCGCAATTGCTGCGTCTGCTGGAACGGGTCAGCCTGGGGGTGCCGGAGCCGCTGCGCCGGGCTTTGGAACGCTGGGAGCAGGGCCAAGTGGTGCGGGTGCACCGGGTTTCGTTGCTGCGTCTACCCACCGCGGAGGCCCTGGAAGCCTTGCGGCGCACGCCCGCGGGCCAGGACGTGCTCGAAGTGCTCACGCCTACCCTGGCCGTGATTCGCACCGGCCGGGAAGTACGCGTCTTGCAGGCGCTCTGGCAGTTGGGGTACCTGGGGGAAGTTTTGGAGTGAAAAGGCCCGTCGTCCCCCTCAGCCCTGGGCCGAGAACAACCGCTGACGTCGAGCCTCGAACAGAAGGATGCCCGTGGCCACCGCGGCATTCAGAGATTCCACCCCCCGGGCCAGGGGAATGTGCACCATCTGGGTGGCCAGGTTGCGAACCGGTTCCCGTACACCGTGGGCTTCGTTCCCGATGACCAACACGAAGGGGCGGGACCAATCGGCCTGGAAGTAGGGCACCCCCGCCCGCACATCGGTGACGTAGACTTCCATTCCCGAAAGCAGGTCATCCAGGCCCTCCCAGACGATGCGCTGCAACGGCAGGTGAAGATGGGCCCCCATGGCCGCGCGCACCACCTTAGGGGACCACACGTCCACGGTGCCGGGGAGCAGAACCACACCTTCCACCCCCGCGGCCCAGGCCGTGCGCAGCATGGTGCCCAGGTTGCCGGGGTCCTGCAAGCCATCCACCAGAAGCAACATACTGGGGCGCCGGGGCCAGGAAAGCTGCGGCCAGGGCAGCACCAGCAGCAGCCCCTGGGGGGTTTCTGTGGCGCTCATGGCCGCCATCACCTCAGGAGTGACCTCCCAAAGGGGTACGCCCCGCTCCTGCCAGGCCGCGACCACGGCCTGCCCCCGCGCGCTCAAGGTGGTGGGGACGTAGAAGGCCTTCTCGGGGCGCAGCCCGGCCCGCAGCACTTCCTCGGCCAGCCGCACGCCTTCCACCACGAAGCGCCCGGTGCGACGACGGTAGCGGCTTTCATCCTGCAACCGCCGCACGTCCTGCACCTGGGGATTGCGACGAGAGGTGATGCGGAAAGGCATGGTCCATGGCCCCGGTATTTTCTAAGGGAGGACATCGTGTTTCGAGTTTACACGCTTTCTACAAAACCCAAGACGGTGCGCCCCTCATGTTTCGGAGCGCCTCCAACCCCTGGTTGTGGTCAAAATTCCCTTTTCATACGCCCTGTTACCCCACGCTCGAGTGTGGGGAATACAGGTTCTTCACCAAAGACAGGAAGTGGCGCAATCGGGTCAGGGCGCGCATGAACGCCTCTTGGGTCGGATAAGGGGGCTCGGGTTCCAAATCGTCCCATTCCCTTGGTTGCTGGAACCAAGGTTGGTTCCCATACCACGTGGGTGCCTTTCGCGTCCATGTATCCACCCCGATGAACAAAGGCCTTACCAGCGCGTCCAGGATTTCGAGGAAGAGATCATCAACGTCTGCTCGACGGGTGCGTGCCGATTGTTGTTCCAACTGATGGGCCAGTTGGACCGCCCGCGCAAATTGTTCCAAGAACCATTCTTGATAAAACCGGTCGTAGTACCGATAGCGGATTTCGTAGAGTTGGCCTCGCAGACGGCGCACGTTGGCCAAAGCCGCATGATGGGCCTGTTCCAATTCCTCCGGAATACGCCAGGTGGGAAGGCGCAGGGTTTTGAGTTCAAAACCGATTTGGCGCAAACGCTCCCGCAACCGCTGCTCCAGGGTCACGAAGGAAGCCGTGGTACGGGCGGTCGCGCTTTCCCGTCGCATTTGTTGCAGGCGTTGGAGATAATAATTAGCATACCGGAGGGTCTTTTCCTCCTCCCCGGCCGGCTCCAGGAGATTCACAATTTGCTCCAGAGTATGTTCCCGGATGAAGGAGGCCATCGTTCCCATTACAATGCCGCGCAGTTCCCGTTTGAGCAGGAAATCAGGGTTCAAGTGCTCCATCCAGTCATTGAACCAAGGGGGGTCGCCCGGTTTGTCGTGACGCAAAAAGTGACACAAGAACCGCTGCAACTTCCTATAAGAGGTCGGGCGAAACTCAGCGGTGACCTCCAGTCCCTTTACCTGGATTAAGATGCCGTCTCGAGTGCGAAGGTTGACCTCGCCGGGTTTTACCGTGTACTCCCCAAACCGAAAAACCACATGGGGACGTTCAAAGGCACGGTTGAAAAATTCAGACGGGGCTTGTTCCTCCCGCTGTTTTTCTATCGAAACGCCACAAAGCCCTTGATCAACGAAATCAACGAAATCGAAGGAAACATCGGGGCGGAAAGAAACATCGGGAGGAAAGGTGGGACCTACCAGAACCCGGAAAACGCCCGAAGTTGGATGGTCCAGAGCCACCGCAAAATGTTCATCCAAATACCAGAGATATCGACCGCCCAGCCAGAGCAGTTGTTGCCAATCGGGTTTCGGGGGATGAAAAAGGCGACTGCCTTTTTTCAAGGGAACCGAAGGCACCGGTGCCTGGTACCAGGGGGTATAAGCCAACAAGAAGGGGAAAAAGAGGCCTAAGAGCCGGGTACACTGGGAATAAGGTCCGTTTCTGCCGAAAAGGTTTTCTTCCAAAAAGGTCTCGGCCACTTGGATCGGGGAGGGCCATAAAGGGATTTCGTCGGTCTGGAAGACTTTTCCCTTTTTCTTGGCCTCTTCCTTGCGTTTGGTCTCCAGATACCGCCACAAGGGGGCCCCGCGCTCTTGCAAGTCAAACACGTCCACTTGATACTGGGCTACTCGAAAACGGGCTGCCTTGCGGGCGCTCTCCCAAAGCCACATCCACCCTAAACCCAACAAGCCTCCGAAAAGCGCCCAACGATACCACACGCGTGGAGCCAGAACGGGGGTGGTCAGGAAGGCCCAGGCGATAGCCAGCGCGGGCAGGCCTACCCACAACATGCGATAAAGCCAGAGGTTGCGGCGTCGCCGCGCGATGGCTTTCCAACTGAAATCCTGGAGTTGTTTCGAAGGAGTCTCCCCTTGGGCGGGACAGACCATGGCCAGGGGATGTTGCCTGAAAAACGCATACCAGGGGACAAGATGCAAAGGGGGTTGCGGGGCGGGCGTGGTCTGACTTCGTCTTGGTGTTTTTTGCGCTTCTTGATGCGCTTTCCGTTTGGAAGGCGACGCAAAATAAGCCTTCAACAACCGAGGGAAGCGACCCGCCGGTTTCGATTGCGATGGAACATCTCTCCGTAGCCGGCGCCGAAACGAATGGACGTACCGGGCAATCCGATGCCATGTTTGGCGGAGAAAGGAAAAAAGCCCGCCGCTCTTCATTGGCTTTCTCCAAAGAATCAACGAACTTCCTGTCGGAAGTGCTGCAACCAGGTACGCAACGTTTGCAAAGTGCGGCGCGATTCGTTTTCGTTAATCTGGGGAGATTCGAGAATTTGGGCCCAGGTTCGCAAAAGCACTTCCAAGGCTTCCCACCGGAGGGGGTGACGGCGCGAGATGAGATCCAAACTTCCTGCTTGTCCGTTGGCCAAGCCATCCAGAAAGGCTCGAAGGGCAGGAGGCGTTTCGTCGTCATCCAACTTTTCCGCAAGATACCGCATCCAGTGGTTGAGGGCCTCCATATGGGCTGTTTGCTCGGTGTATCTTCGCAGCACATTGACCGCCTTTTGATACGTATGCACGTGTTGGGTCCAGGGGCTCAAATAACTCTGATACAGGGCCCGGTCCACCTCCGCTGGAAAGCGGATAAGGGTGATGTTGGCCCTGCGCACACGAATCCCATATTCCAAGAGGCGCCGGAACTCAGGACTTGGCCGTCGTTGGTCTTTGGCATCGGTGTAAAAGGGCGAGGTCAGGCGCTCGCGAAATTCGGCGACCAGCCGCTCGTATCCGGTGCGATAGCGAGGGTCCTGGGCCATCTGTTCATGAATGTGCCATCCAGAAGGATACAGTTCCAACGGATGGTACTGTTCGATTAGTTGGTGCCAGAGTTGAATGGCAATGCGTTTCGCCGGCTCCCACCAGGGGAAGCGGTCGACGACTTCGTCCTCCGAGGGCCACTCCTGGGTTTGAAAATTGCGCAAAATGGATGCCGGATGGCCGAAATAGGGGCGAAATCGCGAGGATTGCAGGTGTTCCACCGAGGCGCCGTAAAGATTCTCCCAGAGGGTATGCACGACTTGCCGAAATTCGGACGACCATGCGTCGTCGGAAAAGTCCTCCAGGTGCACGATGAGGAAAATATCGGCCGCAACATCCACACCGTGCGCCTTGGTACGGGTGGGATGACTTTCTAGCGGTTCCTTCAAGAGGAACGTTTGTTCTCGTAAATCCACGAAGGCCTTGGGCCTGCCGGCCTTGAGAAAATGCACGCCCGGACCCAGAACGCGCCAACCTTCCCCTTGGGTTTCGTCGTACACGATGGCGGCGCTGGTGCTATCCAGAACGATGAGTTGCGGGCCTTCCTGACGGGGGTTGTAAGTCTCCACCGGCTGGCCGTACATTACGAAATAGACGGGGCCATGGGTTGCATAGGGGTACTTGTAAATGCGGTAGGAAAGTCGCAGATTCTGCCATTCTTCGTAGGTACGCAGAGGAAGCGCCCCTCGAAGGTAAAAAGACTCCCAGTAGACACGAATGCCAGTGTCCACCAAGGCGATGATCAATCCCCAAAACACCGCCGACCGCAAGGAGCGCACCAGCCAAACATACGCGTAACCAATGTAAAACTGAAATTGATTCGCAGGCGAGGGGAAAGGCCGTAAACGCAGCAGAAGCGCCTGAAGGTCGGGGATGCGGAGGATTTCCAGGACCCTTTGAAATTCAGGCTGGAAAACCCAGGTGAATATCAAAAAAGCGACGAGGATGACAAAAAAACGGTATCGATACCAAAAGGATGGAGGCGAACTTTGCTTTTCCCCTCCTCGAGTGATAAACCGCGAGATGTTGCGAAACAATGAAGGAGCCACCGTTCCCCTCGAATGCTCGTGGAAGGTGCAGCAGTCCGTTGGGATGTTCCGCCTTTACCACCCTTCCAAGAAAGGACGCCATTCGCGATGGCTTTCCAGATAGCGTTGGAAACGGTAAAGCGCAGTGTTGGGCGGCGGCATGGGTGGCCGCAGTAGCCGCATGTGGGCTTCCTGAGGCGTGCGATTGCCCTTCTTCTGGTTGCACTCCGGGCACGCGGTCACCACATTGGTCCACTCGGTCCGGCCACCTCGCTCCCGAGGAACCACATGGTCAATGGTGAGCCTGGAGGTCTGGCGTCCGCAATACTGGCAGGTGTACCGGTCCCGGCGGAATATCTCCCGTCGGTTCAGGTGTACCCGGGGATGCGGCCGGCGCACCACGTACGTGAGGCGAATGATGGATGGCACGGGGATGCGCTCCTTCACCGTGGAGATGTAACCCCGTCCGTTCACGATGAGGTGGGCCTTGTCCGTGAGCAGCAAACCCAGGGCCCGCCGCACCGTACATACGTGCAACGGCTCGTAATTCCCATTGAGGACCAGTACCACGTCGTCCAATCGAACGGACATTTCCGCCTCCGTTATGGGAATTTTACCATCAGGCACGCGGTTTTGAGAGAATTTTCCGAATAAACGAATGGCGCTATCTTGGGACGGCGAAGGAACGAAGGCTTCCCGTAGAGCAGGGACCATCCCATAACCCAACGCGACGCGATGTACCCAAACAGGGCGACCAACGCGGTGAATGTGCCTGGGCTTTAAGACACGCGTTTTTCAAAATCCCACAAAAGCGGCAAAAACCATCGCATTTTCTCACGGAGGCACAGAGAACACAGAGAAATTTTTGGCCTTCTCCAGCAAATACTCCGTGTTCTCCGTGGCTCTGTGTGAGCATTTATTAGAACATGCAAAACGCCCGGCTTTAAGATTCGAAACCTTGACAGAATTGAAAGATACGTGGTATAGGGGTACAAAACATCCACTTTGTCGGCAGGCAAGACGGATCCATTCCAAGGAGGGGGTCATGTCTGTTCCATTCAAAACCGCTTCCCTTCACAAAATCCACTCGGGCAAATTTGGGGCGGCCTTCATCGTTCGGGTGACGTGGGGCGTTGAACCCCGACCGTGTGTACAGTCCCTGGCTTATGGGCTGTTGCACGTATATTTGAGCCCGCCACCGGAGGAAAGGGACCTGAATGACCGTTTAATCCGATGCCTCAGTCGGGTGCTGGGTCTCGATCCTGAACAAATCGAAATTGTGGACGAAACGCCCATCTCCAAAGGCAAGGTGGTGGTATTCTATGACATTTCCAGTGAAGCGTTGGAAGAACGGGTGCGTCAATTCTTGGGTTTGACATAAAGCCCCGCTCTTACGCATCGGTTTTCGAAATTATCGTCCCACCTCCAGGAAGTCAGGTCTGGGGGGATGGTCCAATGACACCCCTCTGAACTTTGGCTTTTTGGGGTGGACTTTTGCCCACCGCAAAAGCCGACGATAATCTATCGAACGGTGAGGCCGCCTTCACCCAGCCTCACAAGGTGAGGCATCGCCACAAACCCAGCCTTATTTTCAAAAAGGCCAAATTTGCAGGGGGAGTCCAATGACACCCTTTTTTGTGTACAGATTCCTGGGCGGGGAGCGTGAACGGAGTATACTTCGACAAGGCAAGGGTTCTGCTGGAGTCCATTCTTGACCTGAATCCCGCCTGCCAACGAGGTGCCCCTGGTGACCCCGGAAGCCTGGACGACCCTGGCCGTTTTGGGAGCCGTCGTACTGGCCATGCTTTGGGGCCGGGTACGGCTGGACGTGCTGGGCATCACCGTACCCATTGTGCTGGTGCTGCTGGGGTTGCTCCCGGCTTCCCGGGCCCTGGCCGGGTTCGGCAACCCTGCGGTCCTGGCCTTGATGTTCATTTTCATCATCACCCGGGGGCTGGAACGCAGCGGAGCCACGGCAATCCTGGGTCGGCTTTTGGTACGGCAGGCCCAGAATTCGCCTCGGCGGGGCCTGTTGGTCATGTTGGTGACCACGGCGCTCCTCTCCCTCGTTATGAACACCGTGGCTGCGGCCGCGGTGGCCCTGGCGCCGGCGCGGAACCTGGCCCGTCGTCTCGGGGTTTCACCGTCGCAACTGCTGCTGCCCGTGGCCTATGCGGCCCTGCTGGGCGGCATGGCCACCCTGTTGACCACGGCCAACCTGGTGGCCGACGCCGCGCTGCGCCAGGCCGGTCTGCCGGGGTTCCATCTGCTCTCGTTCCTTCCCGTGGGTCTCCCCGTGGCCGCCGTAGGATTGGCCTTTTTGTTCTGGGCCGCGCCCCGCCTGCTACCCCAGAAGCCGCAACAAGCGCAGGAGGCGCGAGATCTTTCCTTCCCCTTGGAAAGTTACGATTTGGTGCACGGCTTGCACGCCTTGCAAGTCGTTCCCGGCTCGCCCCTCGTCGGCCGTTCGGCCCGCCGGCCGTACTTGGCCCGCACCCTGGGCCTGACGCCCCTGGCCCGTATGCAAGGGCGGCGTTTCGAGCCGGTGTTTCGCCTGGAAGGCGAAGCCCTGGAGGCTGGCGACGTGCTCATTGTGGCAGGGAACCCGCAACCGGAACGCCTGCGAGCGTTGGGTCTGCGGATCCTTCCCCAAAAAGGCTGGCTGGAAGATTATCTGCAACAGGTGCCCTGGATGGAAGTGGCCGTCCATCCCCACGGCCACGCGGTGGGCCGCACCCCGCAAGAACTGCGCCTGCGGGAGCGTTATGCCGCGCTGGTGGTGGCCCTATGGCGGACGGGGAAAGCCCTTTACCATGCTCTGTACCGGGAGCCGTTGCAGCAGGGCGACGCGCTCCTGGTGCAAGGCCCGCCCGAAGGACTGGAAGCCCTGAGCCAGGACCCGGATTTCCTTCCCCTTACCCCGCCCCGGCGTCCAGTCTCGCGGCGGCGGGCCGCACTGGCCCTGGCCTGGTGGGGTCTGGTGCTGCTCCTGGCCGCAGCGGTGCGGGTACCCCTGGCCTGGGCCATCCTGTTGGGCATTGCTGGTATGGCCTGGACGGGTCTTTTGAGCATGGACGAGGGGTACCGCTCGGTGGATTGGCGCTCCGTTTTCCTCATTGCCGGTTTTCTGCCCTTGGGGGAAGCCCTGCTGAGAACCGGCGTGGCCGATGCCCTCACCCGGTGGCTGCTACCTCAAGACGGCACCTGGCCCCTGCCTGCCCTGCTGGCCCTCCTGGTGGGCCTGGCTTCCCTACTGGCCCAGGTACTGGGTGGCCAGGTGAGCGCGCTCTTGCTGGCCCCCTGGGCCCTGGCGCTGGCCCAAAGGCAGGGCGTCTCACCCCAAATCGCGGTCATGGCCGTGGCTCTGGGGTCGTCCATGGCCTTCTTGTTGCCCACGGGGCACCCCGCGAACCTGCTGATGATGGGGCCGGGCGGCTATACCCCGCGCGACTACCTCCGCCTGGGCCTGCCCCTCACCCTGGTGGTCTACCCTGCGTTGGTGCTGACCCTGTGGTGGTGGCATTGAGAAAAGGGCTTGCAAGGCGCAGCCATCTTTTCATACCCCATCCGGCGCTCTGAACGCCTTTTGAAAGGCCGCAGGAACCGGCTTCGCCGCTGCCTGTCTTATGTCAAGCCAAAGCCCTGAGCCTCCACCGCGGCCCTCAAATCGGCCCGGTAAGTGCGAGAGGCCTTCCGGGCGGCCATGAAGGTCCACGGGCGAATTTCCCCCGAACGGGTACGAATCACCCCGGCCTGTTTCACCTCTTCGTCATACACCCGGAGCAGGCCTTCCAGGCCCTGGGTGGTATAACGCTCCCGATGCAGGACCGCGGGCAGGGGCAAACGCGGACGCCGGGGCGGTGCTTCCGCCGGCCACCCCAAGGTCATGCCCGAGATGGGGAAGACGTACTCCGGAAGGCCCAGCAGGTCCACCACTTCCCGGGGGCGATTCCGGATGCCGCCGATGAAACAAATGCCCAGGCCCAGGGCCTCCGCGGCCAGGGCCGCGGTTTGCATGGCAATGGCCGCGTCCACCGCGGCCACCAGGAAATCTTCCAACATGTCGGCCTGATGGCGCATGCCATGCATGCGGCAGGCCACGTCCAGCCGGTAACGGTCCGCGCACCACACCAGAAACACCGGCGCCTGGGCCACATGGCGCTGCCCGCCGCACAACTCGGCCAGATGCGCCCGCTTTTCCGCGTCGAGTACGGCCACCACGCTCCAGGTCTGCAGATAGGAAGACGTGGAACTGCACTGGGCCGCGGCCACGATGGTTTCCACCGTTTCCCAGGGCACCGGCTCGTCCCGATAGCGCCGAATGGAACGGTGCGCGCAAATGTGCCGGAGAAAAGGGTGTCTCTCCATCACGGTGGCTTTCCCGTCAAATGTGGATGGCCGCGCCCAGGGCCGCGTGGGCCGCTTCCATGAGCACTTCGCTCAAGGTAGGGTGCGCATGCACGTTGCGGGCGATTTCCTCGGGGGTGAGTTCCATCATGTGGGCCAGGGTCAGTTCGGGGAGGAGTTCGGTGACCTCCGGCCCGATGAGTTGCGCGCCCAGGAGTTCCCCATCGGCCTCGTTCACCACCAGTTTCACCCAGCCTTCGTGTTCGCCCAGGGCCAGGGCCTTGCCATTGGCCTGGAAGGGGAACCGGGCCACCTGGACGGTGTACCCCTGCTCCCGGGCCTGGGCCTCGGTGAGACCGAACGCGGCCACCTGAGGCTGACTGTACACCGCCCGAGGCATGTATGCGTAATCCAGAGGGACGATTTCTTTCCCGGCGATGGCCTCCATGCACAAAATACCCTGGGCCGAACCCACATGGGCCAGCATGAGTTTGCCCGTCACGTCGCCAATGGCCCAGATGCCCGGCACGTTGGTGGCCATGCGCTCGTCTACGGCAATCGCGCCCTTTTCCGTCAGGGCAACGCCTACTGCCTCCAGGCCCAGGTTTTGGGTGTTGGGGCGGAAGCCAATGGCCACCAGCACCTGGTCGCCTTCCACCGTTTTCTCCCCTTTGGGGCTTTCCATGTACACCCGGACGCCCTCCTGGCCCTTTTCCACCTTCACCACCTTGTGTTGGGTTAGCACCTGAATACCCCGTTTTTTCAGCGCCTTGGCCAGTTCCCTGCCCAGTTCGGGGTCCTCCATGGGCAACAGGTGGGGCATCATCTCCACCACGGTGACTTCGGCGCCGTAAGCGTTCCACACCGTGGCGAATTCCACCCCAATGGCACCACCGCCGATGATGACCGGCTTTTCGGGCAGGCGCTCTTGCAAAATGGCCTCCCGGTAGGTGAGCACCTGCTGCCCATCAGGTTCCATGCCCGGAAGCAAGAAGGGCCGCGCGCCCGTAGCCAGAACGATGTGAGGAGCATGAAGACGATAGGACTTCCCTTCCTGGGGCGTCACTTCCACCACGGTGCGATCCACCAGCCGGGCCGTGCCCATGTGCACATCCACGTGGTTCTTGCGCATGAGAAAGGCCACACCCTTGGTCAGCCGCTGGGAAACCTGGCGGCTGCGCTTGACCGCGCGGGCATAGTCGAAGGACAGGTGCTCTGCGCCCCGGATGCCGAAATCGCGCGCCCGCTTGCGCAACAGATAGGCAATCTCCGCGTTGCGCAGCAAAGCCTTGGAGGGTATGCAGCCCACGTTCAGGCACACGCCGCCCAGCCATTCTTTTTCCACCAAAGCCACCTTCATACCCAGTTGCGACCCGCGAATCGCGGCCACGTAACCCGCAGGCCCGGCACCGATGACAATGACATCGTAGGTTTGCCCGCTCATAACCGCCTCCTCATCGAAAACGAATACGCTGACATGCATCGCTCCCAATTGTAAGCCATTCTTCGACGAACGTTTTCCAGGAGCGCTTTTTCGGGAACCCGCGAAGCCTGGTTCGTAGCGCTGGCGTTTACACCTTTTTGCCAAAATGTGTGACAATTCTCCGAAGGAACGGGCTATGCGAGACATGGCGGCCGCGTCCACACGTTTTTCGAAATCCAACAAAGGTGGCAAAAGCCGTCGCGTCTTCTCACGGAGGCACAACGAACACAGGCGAATACTCCGTGTTCTCCGTGGCCCTGTGTGCGTATTTGTTTGAACATGCAAAACGCCTGGACCATGCCCACGGGGTATTGCCGTCGGCGTGGCGCCGCACCGACGCGTGGCCCCAGATTCACCGGAGGATGGAAGTTGGACAAGCCTGGTTTTCACCCTCCTCTGCGCGTGGCTATGATTTCGTACCACACCTGTCCGCTCTCGGTACTGGGTGGAAAGCACACCGGAGGCATGAACGTGTACGTGCGCAACCTGGCCCGGGCTTTGGGTGCTCGCGGCGTGCACGTGGACGTGTTCACCCGTTCGGAAAACCCCAACGCACCTTTCATCTCCCACGATTTGGGTTACGGTCAGCGGGTGGTGCACATCGTTGCCGGGCCGCAACACAGCCTGCCGAAACCCTTATGGCCCTACTTCTTGGAGGATTTCACCCAGGCGGTCCTGCGGTTGACGAGCCAACGACGATGGCGTTACCACCTGGTGCACAGCCACTATTGGCTCTCGGGCCTGGTGGCGCGACGCCTGGCCCGCCATTGGAAAATCCCCTGGGTGCACATGTTCCACACCCTGGCAGAAAGGAAACCCGCGGCCTACCACGATGAAGAAAGCCCCTTACGCCCACAAGCGGAACGACGCATCGCCCACGAAGCCCAGCGGGTGGTTTGCGCCACCGAGGAAGAGCAAATGTTCCTGCACTGGCACTATGGGGTGCCGCTGGAACGTTTGACGGTGGTACCGCCAGGTGTGGACCTCAGCCGCTTCTACCCCATTCCCCAGACCGAAGCCCGGGCCTTCGTGGGCTTACCGGAGGACCAGCGGGTTCTGCTGTACGTGGGACGCTTCGACCCCATCAAAGGGCTGGATGTGCTTCTGGAAGCCATGGCCCGCCTGAAAAACCGGGGCATTTTGAACGCACCCCACACCACGCTGATGCTCATCGGCGGGGCTACCGACACCCCCCACCAGGGGGACATGGAAAAATTGCGCGCATTGCGGGACGCCCACGGCCTGCAAGACCTGGTGACTTTCGCAGGCCCACGCTCTCAGGAAACCCTCCCCTATTACTACGCCGCGGCCGATGTGGTCATCCTCCCTTCCCATTACGAATCCTTCGGGATGGTGGTGCTGGAAGCCATGGCCTGCGGCCGGCCCGTGGTGGCCACCGCAGTAGGTGGCCTGCTCTCCCTGGTCCGCCATGGCGAAACGGGGTTCCTGGTGGCACCCCAGGACGCGGAAGGCCTGGCCGGTTACCTGGCTTTGCTTCTGGAGTCACCCCACCTTCGACAGCGCCTGGGACGCTGCGCAGCCCGTTATGCCCGTCGCTATGCCTGGCCCCGCATTGCCCGTCGAATATTGCGGCTTTACTACCGGGTCTTGCACGAAGACCAGGAGGAGTAAGCCGTCCCAATGCCACCATTCGCCCCATACGAAGCAGGCTACAAGCCTTCAGATACCCTCCAGGGGCAGATGAGGCGGGGTTGGATTTTGAGGGGTGGGCGTCTGTTCTTCGATCTTTTCCGCTCCAGCCAGCAATTCGGGGGGCGGCTCTTCCCCGGCCATGCGGTAGAGGGTGATTTCGTCGATGGTGGGCACGCCCAACCGTTGCGCTTTTTGCAGTTTGGAGCCGGGGTGCTCCCCCACCACCAGGTAACTCGTCTTGCGGCTGACGCTGCTGGTCACCCGCCCGCCGTGGGCCTCGATGAAGGCCTTGGCCTCTTCTCGGGTCATGGTCTTGAGCGCGCCGGTGAGGACGAAAGTCAGCCCGGCCAGGGGCTTGGGCTTCTCTTCTTCCTTTCGGGCCACGGGCCACACGCCGGCCTTTTTGAGTTTCTCCAAGAGCACCCGGTGCCGTGGCCGGGAGAACCAATCCACGATGGAGCGGGCGATGACCGGGCCTACGCCTTCCAGGGCTTCCAGTTCTTCCAGCGTGGCCCGGCCCAGGGCGTCCAGATCCGGGTAGTGCTGTTCCAGCAGGGCGGCAATGGTGGGCCCCACGCCCTTGATGCTCAAACCGGTGATGAGCCGGCGCAAGGGTCGGTTTTTGGAATCCTGGATGGCTCGAAGCAGGTTTTCGGCCTTTTTCTCCGCGAAACCCTCCAGGCGGAGCAGGTCGTCTTTTTTCAGGTAGTACAGGTCGGCTACGTCGCTGACCAGTTGGGCTTCCACCAATTGTTCGGCGATTTTCCGGCCCAGGCCCGCGATGTCCATGGCCGTGCGGGAAGCGAAGTATTCGACGCGCCGCGCCAACTGGGCGGGGCAGGCCGCGTTCACGCAGTACCAATCCACCTCGTCGGGGTCATGGTACAGGGGTTCGCCGCACACCGGGCAGTGGGTGGGGGGCGTGTAGGGTTTTTCCTTCCCCGTGCGCGCGCTCACCACCGGCCCGACGATGTAGGGGATGACGTCCCCGGCCCGCTTGACGTACACCCGGTCGCCGATGCGAATGTCCTTTTCCTGGATGTACTTGAAGTTGTGCAGGGTGGCCTTGCGCACGATGACGCCGCCAATTTCCACCGGCTCCAGGATGGCATAAGGGGTGATGCGCCCGGTGCGGCCCACGTTGACCTGGATGTCCAGCAGGGTGGTGGTCACTTCGCGCGCGGGGAATTTGAACGCAATCATGCCGCGCGGGTCCTTACCCACCACACCCAGAGCCCGTTGCAGGTCCAGGTCGTTGATTTTCACCACCACCCCGTCCATTTCATAGGGCACCTGGTCCCGGCGCTCCAGCCACCATCGGTAGGCTTCGATTGCTTCGTCCAGATTTTTGCACAACCGGGCCTCGGCCGCCGGGAACCCCATCCGTTCCAGGTACCGCAAGGTTTCCCACTGGGTGCGGGGCAGGTCGCCTTCGCCGGTGAGAATCTGGTAAGTCACCAGGCGCAGAGGCCGCTGCGCGGTGACGTTGGGGTCCAGTTGGCGCAGGGAGCCGGCCGCGGTGTTGCGGGGATTGAGGTAGGTGCGTTCCCCCCGGGCGGCCAGTTCCTGGTTGAGGCGCCGGAAGTCTTCTTTGGTGATGTACACTTCGCCCCGCACCACCAGGTAAGGCGGGGGCGGCGGGCCATTGGGGTCCACGGGAATGCGCAAAGGCACCTGCTTCACCGTGCGCAAATTCGCGGTCACGTCTTCGCCCACTTCGCCGTCGCCCCGGGTCGCGCCCAACTCGAACACGCCGTTTCGGTAGTGCAACACCACGGAAAGCCCGTCGAACTTGGGTTCCACTACGAAGTCGGTGGTCTCCACTCGCGGGTCCAGCCGGCGAATGCGGTTGAACCACGCCCGCAGGTCTTCTTCGGAATACGCGTTGGCCAGACTGAGCACGGGCACGGGATGGCGCACCTTGCGGAAGCCTTCGGCCGGGGGCGCGCCCACCCGCTGAGTAGGCGAATCGGGCGTCACCCATTCGGGGTGCAACTCCTCGATGAGCCGCAGTTCCTGCATGAGCAGGTCGTATTCGTAGTCGCTGATGACCGGGTCGTTGAGCACGTAGTAGCGGTAGTTGTGGTAGTGAATTTCCCGCTTGAGGGCTTCGTAGCGCTCGCGCAGCGCCTCTTCGCTCATGCTCATCAACTCTTCACGGGTGACTTTGCGAGGTCGAATCATCGGGGAACCTCCTCCCGAGTAACTTACGTTGAGGGTATACTAATTGTGCCAGGTTTTGGGAGGAGGGAAAAGGGAAAACCGACATTTGGGGCCTGTTTCCACTTTGAAGCCCCCTGCCTGCATCCCGAAAACGGAAGTGCATAACGTGTTCCGGCGCAAAAATACCAACCGTTTTTGTCGGTTGCGGTCAACCGGGGAGGGTGCGTCATGCCCAACAACTGGAAAACCAAAATTCGCAAATGGGCCCAGCAATTCGGGTTGTCGTTTCATCGCTGGGAATTGCTGGAGGAAGCCCTAACCCATTCCTCGTATCGGGGCATTGACCCCAAAGCCGTGGACAACGAACGTCTGGAATTCATCGGCGACGCGGTGCTAGACTTGGTGGTGGGGGAATGGCTGTATCACAAATTCCCCCATCTTCCCCCGCGGGACCTCACCAACTACCGCTCGGCCCTGGTGGACAGAGAACAACTGGCCGCGTTCGCCGAGGCCCTCCAATTAGAACCCTACGTTCGCCGGGGCTGGGCCAACTTCAGCAAAGGCACACCCGAATACACCCGCATGCTGGCCGATGCTTTCGAAGCCCTCATAGCGGCCATCTATCTGGATCAGGGTCTCAAGAGGGTGCAGCAATTTGTGTATCCCCTCTTGCAACAAGCCCGGGAAAAATACAAGAACAACAACTACAAGGGGATTCTGCAGGAATGGAGCCAAAAACAGGGCCTGGGCATCCCTCAATACAAATCCGCACAGGTGGGTGGAACGCCCGACCGCCCTCGATTTCACGCGAAAGTTTTCATTCAAGGCAAATTATACGGCCAGGGAGAAGGCGGGAGCAAACGAGAGGCTGAAAAAAAAGCGGCCCGGGACGCCCTGGAGAAAATCGGTCATCCCGCAGTGTTGGATGAGGGTATGGATCAACCCTCGTCTTGAGGGGTAAGCCATTTCCGCAAGGCCCGGGGACGATACCCTTGCAGGGCCTGCCATAAGTCTTCTATGGTGGTGCGGGCCAGAAGCAGGTCTTCGTGGTCTTTGTACAAAAAGTGCTGCTCCCGGGCCTGGGTAACGAACTGCAAAAGCAGGTCGTAGAACCCAAAGGCGTTGAGCACGCCCACAGGCTTCTGGTGCAGGCCGATTTGCGCCCACGTCAGCATCTCGAAGAGTTCCTCCCACGTGCCGTAACCCCCCGGTAGGGCAATGAAGGCGTCGGCCAGTTCGGCCATGCGGCGCTTGCGGGTGTGCATGTCCGGCACCACTTCCAGGCGGGTGAGCCCGGTGTGGGCCAGTTCCGGTGTATAGAAATGGTCGGGAATGACGCCGATGACTTCCGCGCCGGCCTCCAGGGCCGCGTCGGCCATGGCCCCCATGAGGCCGGTACTGCCACCGCCATACACAATACGGCACCCCTGCCGGGCCAAAAATCGTCCCACCCGGGCAGCCACGTCCAGGTATTTTCGATCCACCCGATTGGACGAGCCCGCATAAACGCATACGCTGCGAATGTCCGCCATGCCCTTGTCCTCCTGCTTCGGGGGAACGCGACCCCGGGCTCCAGGCGTTTTGCATGTTCGGACAAAGACGCACAGGGCCACGGAGAACACGGAGTATCCGCTGGAGAAGGCCAAAATTTTCTCTGTGTTCTCTGTGTCTCCGTGAGAAAATGCGATGGTTTTTGCCGCTTTTGCGGGATTTCGAAAAACGCGTGACCCGGGCCCGGTTTCCGTATAGGCCCCGGATTGCACCTTTCAAGGCACAAAGAATACCATGAAATCCTTGCCGGGCACGGGCGATACGTAGCGCCACAGCCGCCCTTGCGGGTACAACTGCCAGAGCAGGGCCTCGGTGGTGGTGTCTTCGGGCTTGTAGAGGAACAACTTGCTCCCCGCTACGGTCTGGGTTTCGGGCAAACGCTCCCGCCAGAGGGCATAATCCCGTCGGGGATAGCCGGCCTGAATGCCCACCAGCCGCGTATCCACCCAATGGGGATAAGGCACCACCCAGGCCCGGTCGGGATGGCCCACGGAACGGGCAAAACCGCCGATGACCCGCCCCAGTTCCGACGTATTCCAGGCCGAGAGTCGGAAGTTTTCGTAATAGCGGTGGAAGACCAGGTCGTAATTGTGTCGGGCTTCCACCAGCAGCAACAGGCCTACGAACAGCAAAACCAGCCCTCGGCGCACCCTCGAAGACGCGGCCCAGGCATACAACACCCGCACCAAACGAGCCAGGGCCAGACCGGCCAACAGAAACACGGGCACCATGGCCCCGGCCGAACGGTTGAGGGACGGATTTTCGCCGGGGTAAACCGGGGTGAGGATGGAGGGAAGCAGGAGGATGGGCACGGCCAACACCAGAAAACCGTATTCCCACCGCTGCTCCTTCCAAAAACGCCACAGAGCCAACGCCACCCCCAGGGCCAACAGGGCTGCGCTCACCAGGGCCAGGGCCGGATGCCCCGGCACCGAGTGCACCCAGATGACGCCGTTGTCCCACCAGGGCATGACCAGCGCCTGGAAGGTCTCTTCCAGCAAAATCCGCCAGACCGGACCGGGGTAGGGCCGTTCGATGGGGAACAGCCGGCTCATGGCCCGGTAGGAGAACACATCCGGGTGTTCCAGCATATAGCGAAAAAGGGGAAGGAAGACCACCATGGCGAACAGGGCCACCAGGGCCAGGCCTTGCAGAAGCAGGGGACGCCTTTCCTTAGGCCCCCAAAGCGCGGCCATGACCACGGCCACCAGCACGGCCAGGGGTACGATGCGAAAAGTGGAATACCCATGCAGCCCGATGCCCAAAAAGACCCCGGCCAGGATGAAATCCTGGGGGCGGGGCCGCTGCAAGCCCCGAACCAGGTGGTACAGGGTGGGGGCTACGAACGCCGGGTAGAGGATGTACCGCAAGCCCACCCGAGCCTGCACGTTGGGCCAGTAGGCCATCCCGGCCAGGAGCACCGCGGCCACCCCGGCCCAGGGCGCGCCCAGAACCTTCCCCAGCAGGTACAGGTAGGGAAGCATGAACAGGCCCAGGAAGAAGGTGCCTAACTTGAGGCTCATGAAGGAAATACCCGTACCAAAGAGCCGGGCCATGAGCGCGGTCAGGTACATTTGCAAGTCTTCCCGACCGGTGTTTCGAGGGAAGAAGATGCGCCACTGGCCGTCCAGTACGTCCATGACGTCGTACAGTTTCTCCGCGTGGTCGCTGAACATTTCGGGCGGCACCTGGTTCAGACGGTACCCCCGGAAGAACACGGCCACCGCCAGGGCCAGCAACAGGAACAGGGTGATGCGGTGAATTGGCAACGTCCATACCGAACGCGACAGGGCTTTCCAAATCCTCGCCAACACCTTCCTGGGCAGAAGGGGCCAGAACGCGGCCCAAAAAGCCGCCAACGAGGCCGTCCAAAGGCTCAAATTCAAAGGCGTGTACCGGTTGCCACCAAAGAACCAGAAGGCCGCCAAGGCCAGAGCGCTTCCTGCCAACGCGAGGAACGGACGGAAGACAAAAGGCTCGGAAGGATGCCAAGGGCCTCGGCGAGGGGGACTTTCGGTACGATGCAGGTGCAACAACCACAGCCCCACGGCCAGCCCGTAGAACAGCACCCCCACGGCCCAGGCCCGCCGCGAGGGTTGCAAAGCCACCTGCCCAAGCAGGGCCAGGAGGAGGGCCAGCACCGCACGCCAGGGGAAGGGCGACCGGGGTACCGGCAGCACGTC
>JALWJZ010000037.1 GCA_026996855.1 Anaerolineales bacterium | reverse complement strand
GGGGGTGGGCTGGGGGGCGCAGGCGGCCAGGGCCAGCAGGAGCACGCTCAACAACCCCAGGTGTACCAGGTACCGAAAGGTCCGGCTTCCGTCCATGTCCCTCCTCCTCAAAGACGCTGAACCGGTGCGGGTTCGCGAAGTGTGATTCCAAGTATACCAAGAGAATAAGCGAATGGGCGAATGGGCGGATTTGCGGATGGGCGAATTTGCGGATTTGCGACACCGCAGTCTAAAATCAAACCAAAGCGGTGCCGAGGCACCGCACTCCAAAAATTCAACCCCAGAGGGCGTAGGCGCCCAGCAGGCCTGCGTCGTCGCCCAGGGCCGCAGGACGCACCTGGGGCCGGTATTCAGGGCGCATCAGACACGCGTCCAGGGCCTCCCGCAGCGCATCCCACAGCCAGGGGCCGCCACGGGAGACGCCACCCCCCAGCACCACCACCTCCGGGTTGAAGATGTGGCACAAATCGGCCAGGGCCACCCCTACCCAACGCCCAGCCCGGGCCAGCAGGTCCCGGGCCAGCGCGTCGCCCTGCCGCGCGGCCCGGGCAATGGCCTCCGCCGTCAGAGGCCGGACGCGGTGGAGCAGGGTGTCGGGGTGGGTCGGCAGGGCCTCCTGCGCGGCCCGGACCAACGCGGTGCCCGAGGCCAGGGCCTCCAGGTGCCCCCGTCCCCCACAGGCGCAGGGCGGCCCCTGGGGGTCCACCGTGATATGGCCCAGTTCGCCGGCCAGGCCCTGCCGGCCCTCCAGCAGCCGACCGTGGCACACCACACCGCCCCCCACGCCGGTGCCCAACGTGAGGTACAGCACGTGCTCGCGGCCCCGGCCCGCGCCGTAACGGGCCTCACCCAGCGCGGCCAGGTTGGCGTCGTTGCCTATGCGCACGGGCACGCCCAGGGCCGCTTCCAGGCGGGCCTGCAAAGGCTCCTCCCGCCAGGCCGGCAGGTTGGGCGCGAAGAGCACCACACCCCGGTAGGGGTCCAGGGGCCCCGGCGCGGCCACACCCACACCGTGCACCCGACCTTCCCGAGGCCAGACCTCCCTCAGCGCCGCCACCAGTCCGGAGGTAGGGTCTTCCGGGTCCGTGGGTCGGCGCACGCGAGCCAGGGGCCGGGGTGGGGCTTCCCCCTTCCACGGCCAGGGATAGCAGGCAGCCCGGGTCCACGTACCGCCGATGTCGGCCGCCAGCAGGTAACGGGAATTAGTGGCGGTGGGCATCCCAGGGATGCAAATCGGGATAGGACCAGGGGTCGTCCTTGGGTCCGCCGGGCAGCAGGATGAGCCAAAGGAGCAAAAACAGCACCAGGATGGTGGCTACCGCCAGCCAGGTCAGGGTCATCTTGGGCCTCCTTGCGCTCGTGGGGATGGCGGGGATATTGTACCACCCTCCTCGAGGCATCGAAGCCTTTCCTCGCATCACCCACGCGTTTTTCAAACCTAACGAAAACGGCAAAAACCATCGCATTTTCTCACGGAGGCACGGAGAACACAGAGGAAATGTTCGTCTTCTCCAGCGGATACTCCGTGTTCTCCGTGGCTCTGTGTGAGTCTTTGTTCGAACATACAAAACGCCTGTAATGAAAGTCCTCCTTTTTCCGAAAACAAAATCCTACCCGCCGTGGCCTTGAGCGGGATCGGTTCCAAACTTGGGGAACGCTTTCCCTACCAGCCCGTGGTAAGATAGCGCCGACTGTACGTCATCCCCAGGATGCAGGGGCGCCATGGGCAACGACGAAGCCACACCTTTTCCCCCGGAAGAAAAACGCCCGGGCCGCGGGTGGGCCCGGCCGGCCCTTTGGGTCATGGCCGCGTTCGCGCTGAGCAACGTGGTGAGCCTGGTGCGGGAGATTCTGGTCTCTTACGTCTTCGGCACGGGCGCGGCCATGGACGCGTTCAACGCGGCCAGCCGGGTACCGGATATGCTCTTCAACCTGCTGGCCGGGGGCGCGCTGGGTTCGGCCTTCATCCCGGTGTTCACCGAGTTGCTGGCCCGGGGCCAACGGAAACGGGCCTGGCGGCTGGCCTCGGCCATCGGCACCAACCTGGTGCTGGTCGGCGCGCTGGTGGGCCTGGTGGTGGCCGTGGCCGCGCCCTGGCTGGTGGCCCATTTGCTGGCACCGGGCTTTTCCCCGGAGCAACAGGGCCTGACGGTGCGCCTGCTCCGGGTGCTGCTGGTCACGCCGGTGGTCTTCGGCGTGAGCGGACTGCTCATGGCCCTGCTCCACGTGCATCGGCGCTTTCTGCTGCCCGCGCTGGCGCCCACCATGTACTGGCTGGGCATGATTTTCGGCGTGGTGGCTCTCGCACCCCAATGGGGCATCTTCGGCCTGGCCTGGGGCGCGGTGCTGGGGGCCTTCGGCCACGCGGGAGTGCAACTGCCGGATTTGTGGAAACTCCCGGGCCGGGCCTTTCGCCCTGGACTGGGCTGGGAGATGCTCGAACTGCGCCAGGTGCTGCGTTTGATGGGTCCCCGATGGCTGGGCGTGGCCATCGTGCAGTTGAACTTCTGGATTAACGTGGTGCTGGCCTCGGGCATGCCCAAAGGCAGCCTGACCGCGCTGCAAATAGCCTGGCGGGTGATGACCATGCCCCAGGTGGTGCTGGCCCAGGGCATGGCCATTGTGGCCATGCCCACCTTTGCCGCGCACGCGGCCCGGGGCGAGGACCAGGCCCTGCGCCGCTCCCTACGGGACGCCCTGCGCTGGATGGTGCTGCTTTCCCTGCCCGCTACCGTGGGGCTGGTGCTGCTGCGGGTGCCCATGGTGCAGGTGCTGTTCCAAAGGGGTGCCTTCGACCAACACTCCACCCAACTGGTGGCCTGGGCCTTGCTCTGGTACGGCCTGGGCCTGCTGGCCCATTCGGTGGTGGAAATCCTTTCCCGAGGGTTCTACGCTTTGCAAGACACCCGCACCCCTGTGCTGGTGGGCGGCCTGGCCATGAGCCTGAACGTGGCCCTGAGCCTGCTACTGGCCCACCTCTTCCGCGTCTGGGGGCTGTTCCCCCACGGGGGCCTGGCCCTGGCCAACACCCTGGCCACCTGGTTGGAAATGCTGGGCCTGCTGGTGTTCCTTTCCCGCCGGGTGGGGCCATGGGGCCTGGATGCCTGGCTGAAGACCTGGCTCCGCAGCGGCCTGGCCGCGGGGGTAATGGGCGTAGGCCTGGTGACGGGCTGGAGGCTGCTCGCCGCCTACATGCCCCAAGAAGCCGCCCTGGTCCTGGTGATTCTGGCCGGGGCCGCGCTGTACGGCGCAGTGCTGTGGGTGCTGGGCGTCCCGGAGGTCCGCCTCCTGCTCCGCCAACTACCAACCACGAACGGCCAACGGCCAACCGCCAACGGCCAACCACCAACCACCGACCACTGACCACTGACCACTGACCACTGTCACTGTCCACTGCCCACTCACCCCTCACCCCGGAGGTGCCCATGTCCCCTTCCATCGCCATCGTCGGAGCCGGCTTCACCGGATTGGCCGCGGCCTACGACCTGCGTCGCGCCGGGTGGCAGGTGACGGTGTACGAGGCCCGGGACCGGGCCGGAGGCCTGGCTGGCGGCTTCCGCGCCCGGGGCTGGACGTGGAGCCTGGAGTTCTTTTACCACCACTGGTTTGCGTCGGACCGGTATCTGCTTGAATGGCTACACGAAATGGGGCTGCGCCACAAGGTGCGCTTCCCCAGGCCCATCACCGTGGTCTACCACGCAGGCGAGTTCTACCCCTTCGATTCGCCTACCGCGGTGCTCCACTTCCCCGGACTTTCCTGGACCGACAAGATGCGCCTGGCCCTGGTCACCCTGTACCTGCGGCTGACGCCCCGCTGGCAGCCCCTGGAAGGGGTGACCGCGCATCAGTGGCTGCGTCGCTACCTGGGGCCGAGGGCGTACCGCACGCTGTGGGAGCCCCTGCTGGAAGGGAAATTCGGCCCCTACTACCAGCAGGTGAACATGGCCTGGTTCTGGGCCCGCATCCACGCCCGCACGCCCCGGCTGGGCACTTACCAGGGCGGCTTCCAGGCCCTGGCCGACGAGGTGGTGGCGCTGCTTCGGGAGCAAGGCGTGGAGGTGCGCCTGGGCACCCCCGTCCAGACGGTGGAAACCCACCCCCAGGGCGGCCTCACGGTGCGCACCGCCGCGGAAAACCGCCGCTTCGACCGGGTTTTGCTCACCCTGGGGCCGCCCTACCTGCCCCGCCTGGTGCCCCAACTGGGGCCGGAGCAGGCCCGCGCCTGGAGCCGGGACCTGCCCTACCTGGCCGCGGTCACCCTGGTGCTGGCCCTGGACCGGGTCTTCAACCCCCAGGGCTACTACTGGTACAACATTCCCAAGCGGGAGGGGTTCCCCTTCCTCATCCTGGTGGAGCACACCCATTTCGTGCCTCCCGAGGCCTTCGGCGGCGACCACATCCTTTACGTGGGCGATTACGTGCTCCCGGAGCACGAATACATGGGGTTGGAGAAGGAGGACCTACTGGCCCGTTTCCTCCCCGGCCTGAAGCGCATCCGGCCGGATTTCTCCCCCGAGTGGATTCGGGATATGTGGGTCTTCCGCACCCAATACGCGCAGCCCGTGCCCCTGCTGCACCACTCGAAGCGGCTGCCCCCGCTGCGGCTGCCCCTGCCGGGGCTGTACTGGGCTTCCATGAGCCATGTATATCCGTGGGATCGGGGAACGAATTACGCGGTGGAGTTGGGGAGGCGGGTGGCGAGGGAAATGCTTGCGGATGGCTGATGGCCCAGTGGTTTTCACTCAAAAGAAAAGCGCGCAAGGCGCTTTTCAGGGGCATGGGGCTTCCATGAGCCATGTATATCCGTGGGATCGGGGAACGAATTATGCGGTGGAGTTGGGGAGGCGGGTGGCACCAGGCGTTTTGCATGTTCTAATAAATGCTCACACAGAGCCACGGAGAACACGGAGTATCCGCTGGAGAAGACGAACATTTCCTCTGTGTTCTCCGTGCCTCCGTGAGAAAATGCGATGGTTTTTGCCG
>JALWJZ010000036.1 GCA_026996855.1 Anaerolineales bacterium | reverse complement strand
CACCTGGGGCAGGGCGCCGGGGTAGGGGTAGGTTTCCCGCCGCGCGGTGACCAGGTCCAGGGACGCGGGCAGCGTCTGCATGGCCTCGGGGGAAAGGCCCGGCTCATATCGGGCCAGGGCCTGGCGCCAGTTCGGGGCTTCCCTGGGGGGCAGGTACCACTTGGCGGTGCCAAAGCGGGCATGCACCTGCACCCGACCGCCGTAGGCGCGGGCCAGGTGCCGGGCCAGTCGGGGCGCGGGGCCTTCCAGCACCACGTCGTAGTCCAGGCTGGGCAGGCCCAGGAGCAAATCGCGCACCACGCCGCCCACCAGGTAGGGGGCCATGCCTTCGCGTTGGGCCGCTTCGGCCACCAGGCGCAGCAGCGCGCGACGGGCCGGGGGCCAGTTTTGGAGCAGGGTTTCCAAAGGGGGCGCGCTTTTCGGGTTCATGGCGAATTCATGGTACCATGAAACGCCGATGCCGGCTGTAAACAGGCGTTTTGCCTGTTCGAGCAAATACGCACACAGAGCCACGGAGAACACGGAGTATTTGCTGGAGAAGATCAAAATTTCTCTGTGTTCTCTGTGCCTCCGTGAGAAAACACACAGGTTTTTGCCACTTTTGTTGGATTTTGAAAAAACGCGTGGACCAAGAGCGTTTTCTGCCTTCCCAGGCCCCGGCTGGTCGGGGTCTGGCGTCGTGGTCGAGGGTTTTGGCCATGCCCTGGCGTGCCTGGATTCGCTGGCTACACCGTTTGGACCCGGAAACGGCCCACCACCTGGCGGTGGGGTTGTTGCGGCTGGCCGGCGCGCTGGCGCCGGCGCGGGCCGCCTTGCGCCGCTGGCTGGCCCTGCCGGAGAAGCCCGTGCAGGTGGCCGGACTGCGCTTTCGCCACCCCGTGGGCCTGGCCGCGGGCTACGACAAGGACGGCCTGGCCTGGCGGGGCCTGGCCGCGTTGGGCTTCGCCTTCGTCGAGGTGGGTACGGTCACCCTGCGCCCCCAACCGGGCAATCCCCGCCCGCGCATCGTGCGGGTGCCCGAGGCCCGGGCCCTGGTCAACTGGATGGGCTTCCCCAGCCGGGGCGCGGCTTTCGTGGCCCGACGCTTGCGAGGGAAGCGCCCTCCCGGCCTGGTGCTGGGGGTGAACCTGGGTCGAAACAAGACCACGCCCAACCAACGGGCGGAAGAAGATTACGCCGCGCTGGCCCGCATCTTCGCTCCCCTGGCCGATTATCTGGTGGTGAACGTGAGTTCGCCCAACACCCCCGAGTTGCGGGCCCTGCAACGGCGGGAGGTCCTGGTCCGCCTGCTCCAGGTGGTGCGGAACGCCGCGGAAAGCGCGACTTCCCCTGCCCCTCCGGTGTTTGTAAAGGTAGCCCCGGACCTGACCTGGGAAGAACTGGACCGGGTGTTGGAAGCGGTGGAGGAGGCCGGCGCGGCCGGTGTGGTGGCCACCAACACCACGGTGGACAAGAGTGGTCTCCCGCCGGCCTACCGCGACCTGCCGGGCGGGGTGAGCGGCGCGCCCTTGCGGGAGCGCAGCACCCAGGTGATTCGTTACATCCATCGCCACACGGCCGGTCGGGTGCCCATCATTGGTGTGGGCGGTATCTTTTCCCACCGGGATGCCCTGGAAAAAGCCGAGGCCGGGGCCGCGTTGGTGCAAGTCTTCACCGGGTGGGTGTATCGAGGCCCACCGCTCTTGTGGGAAATTCTCGAAGGTTGGTAGAATGGAAGCGCCGCAACGGGCCGGGGCGTCCGTTGCCGTTGACCGTGATTGCCACCCCTGGAGGCAAGCCCATGACACAGGAAGAGCGCACGCCGTTGGGTAGCATTCACATTTCCCCAAAGGCCATTGCCACTATTGCCCACCACGCGCTGGAACAAACCTACGGTGTGGTGGGGCTGGCCCCCAAGAACAAGATTCAGGCCCTGACCCGGGACCCTTTGCAGGGTGTGGAGGTGAAGTACGACGACGAAGGCCTGGAAATCGACGTGTACATCGTGGTGGAATACGGCACCAACCTGCGCGCGGTGGCCAACAGCGCGGCCAATCAAGTGCGTTACGCGGTGGAAAAGGCCCTGGGCCTGCCCATCAAGGCCGTCAACGTGCACATCCGTGGGATGCGGTTTCAACAGGCCGGCGAGGACGTGGAGGACCGTGAGGAATGACGCGCGCGACCTGCCCGTGACTTTCACCCAGGAGGAAACATGAGCATGACGCCGTATCAGCCCCAACCCAACCCCGAACGCCGGGCCCGGTGCCGGGAAAAGCCCGTGGACGGCCAGGCCTTCAAGGGTTTCGTGGAGGCCGGGCTGACCTGGTTGCGCACCCATCAGGAGGTGGTGAACAACCTGAACGTGTTTCCCATCCCCGATGGCGATACCGGTACCAACATGGTGCTCACCCTGCAAGATGCGTACAAGGAAATCGAAACCCTGGCCGAGCACCACCTGGGCAAAGTGGCCCAGGCCCTGGCCCAGGGCGCGTTGTTGGGCGCGCGGGGCAATTCCGGCGTCATCCTTTCCCAGATTTTGCGGGGTTTTGCCAAAGCCGTGGCCGACCGGGAAACCCTGGACGCCGAAAGTTTCGCCCGGGGGCTGGCCCTGGCCCGGGATACGGCCTACAAGGGCGTGGTCAAGCCGGTGGAGGGCACCATCCTCACGGTGATTCGCTTCATGGCCGATGCAGCCCAAAAGGCCCTGGAGGAGGGCAAGGACCTGGTAGACATGCTGGAAGCCGTGGTGATTGCCGGGCACGAGGCCGTGGAACGCACCCCGGAGATGCTGGACGTGCTGCGGGAAGCCGGGGTGGTGGACGCGGGCGGCAAGGGCCTGTTCTTCTTCGTGGAGGGGATGTTGCGCTATGTGGACGGCCTCCCCCTGGACCGGCCCGTGGTGGAAGTGGTGCCCCTGACCGCGCTGGACGTAGAGGTACAGGAGGAACTCATCGAACCCGGCCAGGATTTCGAAGTGGTGGTGGATTTCCGCCCCGGCTCCAATTTCGATCTGGCCGCCTTCTATGAGCGCTTGCAGGAGATGGGTACGGCCATCCAGGTGGGGGAAGGCGAAGGTATGTACCGGATGCACATCCACGTGCCCTTGGACCGGCGCTACGAACCCATCGAGTACATCATGGGGCTGGGCACGGTGCTCAAGGTGCACATGGAAAACTTGCAGGCCCAGTTGGAGGAGCAGCGCCAGGAGGCCGGGGAAGCCACGGCCCGCTACTCCCTGGCCAACGTGGAGCCGGGCCAGATTGCGGTGGTGGCCGTGGCACCGGGGCCGGGCATCGCCCAGGCCTTTGCCAACCTGGGCGCGGCGGCCATCGTGGAGGGCGGCCAGACCATGAACCCCAGCGTGCAGGATTTCCTCAAGGCCCTGGACCCCCTGCCCACCGACAAGGTCGTCCTGCTGCCCAACAACAAGAACATCATCCTGGCCGCGCAGGAGGTGCAGGGCTTCACCGTGCGGGACGTGCGGGTGGTGCCCAGCCGCACCGTTCCCCAGGGCCTGGCCGCGATGGTGGCCTTCGAGCCCGACATGGACCTGGACGACGCGGTGGAGGCCATGACCGACGCCATGCAGGAGGTGCGCAGCGGCCAGATTACCCGCGCCACCCGCTCCGTGGAACTGGACGGCGTCCAGGTGTGGGAAGGGCAGTACATCGCCATCCTGGACGAGAAGTTGGTGCTGGCCGCGGACGACCTGGAAGAAGCCCTCATGGGCCTGCTGGACGCCGCGGACGCGGAAGAATACGAGTTGCTGACCCTGTTTTACGGCGCGGACCTGGACGCCAGTACGGCCCATGCGCTGGCCGACAAGGCGCGCAAGGCCTACCCCGACCTGGAAGTGGAACTCCAGTACGGCGGCCAGCCCCATTACGCGTTCATTCTTTCTTTGGAGTAACCTGCCCGATTCGCAAAACGGCAAAAAGGCATCGCCTCACGGCCCGGGAGGGGAACCATGCTGGACATCAACCTCATCCGAAATCAGCCCGAGTTGGTCAAGGAAGGCCTGCGCAAGCGGGGCGAGGACCCTTCCATTGTGGACGAAGTACGGGAACTGGACGCGGAACGCCGGAAGTTGCTGCACCAGGTGGAGCAGTTGCGGGCCGAGCGCAATCGCGTTTCCAAACGCATCCCCAAAATTCAGGACCCCCAGGAGCGGGAGGCCAAAATTCAGGCCATGCGGGAATTGGGCGAACGGCTGAAAGCCCTGGAAGCCCGGCTGCGGGAGGTGGAAGACCGGCTCTGGGAACGCATGGCCTGGATTCCCAACCTGCCCGCCCCCGACGTGCCTGTGGGCGAAGACGAATCGGCCAATGTGGTGGTGAAGCAGTGGGGCGAACTCCCCGAATTCGACTTCACTCCCAAGCCCCATTGGGACCTGGGACCGCAAATCGGCATCGTGGACTTCGAGCGGGGCGTGAAGATGAGCGGTACCCGCTTCTTCGTGTTGCGGGGCTGGGGGGCCAAATTGCAACGCGCCCTCATCCAGTGGATGCTGGACCTGCACGTGGAAAAACACGGTTACCAGGAACTGTATCCTCCCTTCATGGTGCGGGAGCGGGTCATTTTCGCTTCGGGTCAGTTGCCCAAATTCCGGGACAACCTGTACCACGACGCGGAAGAGGACTATTGGTGGGTGCCCACCGCGGAGGTGCCCCTGACCGCGTACCACATGGATGAAATCCTGCGGGAGGAAGACCTGCCTTTGCGTTACACCGCGTACACGCCTTGTTTCCGCCGGGAAAAGGCCGCGGCCGGCCGGGACGTGCGGGGCATGAAGCGCCTCCACCAATTCGACAAGGTGGAGATGTACGCCTACACCACGCCGGAGCAATCCGAAGCCGAATTGCAGAAGATGCTCCGGGACGCGGAGGAAACCTGCCAACTCCTGGGCCTGCCTTACCGGGTGGTGCAACTGTGTACGGGCGACCTGGGCTTCGCGGCCCGCAAGACCTACGACGTAGAAGTCTGGGCCGCGGGCGTGGGCGAATGGCTGGAGGTCTCTTCCGTTTCCAACGTGGGCGACTTCCAGGCCCGCCGGGCCAACATCCGCTACCGGCCCAAGGAGGGTGGCCGACCCCGGTACGTGCACACCCTCAACGGTTCCGGCCTGGGCCTGCCCCGGGTGTTCATCGCCATCGTGGAAAACTACCAGCAGCCCGACGGTTCCATCGTGGTGCCCCAGGTGCTGCGACCTTACATGGGCGTGGACGTCATTCCCGGTTCGGGGTAACGGACAGAAGAGCCATGGTAGATCCTCAAGACTCCTTCAAAGAGGTTTGGCCCTTAAGCCCATGGGCACGGAAAAAGGCCCAGGAGGCAATGGATCATCGCGCGGCCTGGGAAAAACGCGAAATCGAAGCGTACCGAAAGGACTTGAAAACTGTTCATGGTCAGGCCGTTCGGGATTTTGCATATTTTTCCCGTCTTATCAGTGGTGCGCTCCAATTTTTGGAACATTTGGGAAGAAGACCACAGGGTATAGCCGTGGATTTGGGATCGGGCACCGGCGTGGGTGCGGCGATTCTTTCTCGTTATCCCTTTGTGCATCGCGTATACGCGGTAGAATTCTCCGAAGGTTTTGTGGATTACATCATGCCTTTAACCTTCCAGCAGTTTCAGGCCGAAACTCAAAAAATTATACGAGTGGTGGGCGATTTTAATCGTCTCCACCTTTCTGATTCCAGTGTGGGCCTGGTGCTTTCATTGGATTCTCTGCATCATTCGGAAGATCTACACGTTACGTTACGAGAGGTGCGCCGGGTGCTGCATCCCCAAGGGGCTCTGATTGCGGTAGACCGGGGCTGGCCCGATTTCTACACCGATGCTCAGCTCAACGCAATGCTGGATCAAGAACTCAACGAAAACCTCAAGCGTAAGTATGGCATTCCTCCCGAACAGTCCTTCACGCGGCGGGACTTCGGTGAACACGAATATCGGTATCGAGACTGGGAAGCCTTCTTTCATCGCAGTGGTTTTGTGTTACATTTGTTTCGGTTTTGGCATCCCCCGGCTTTGAATCGTTTATGGCTTCGTCTCCCTACGTTCGCCTGGTCCGTACGTTGGAGCGCATGGCGAGCCCGTCGCGGTGCAAGACGGCATGTGTTGTATGGTTGGGGCAAGAAACGTATCCTCTTGGTAGCCTTTCCGAAGTAAAAGGAAGTGCAGCAGGTGATGGATGCTTCTTTTGAAATCTTGTTGGAATGCGTCCTTTTCCTGGCCATGGCCCTGACCACCCTGAGCCTGGTCGTTCCTCTGTTCCCCGGGTTCGTCGTGTTGTGGCTCATCGCCTTGGGTTATCTGTTTGTGGTGGGCTGGCAGGGGTGGAATCTGGCCTTCTTCGCGGTGCTGACCCTGCTGGCCATCGCCGGAATGCTGGCGGACAACGTGCTGGTGGCCCGAGGCGCGGCCCAGGGGGGCGCTTCCTGGTGGAGCATCGGGCTGGCGTTGCTGGCCGGATTGGTGGGCACTTTCTTGTTTCCCCCGTGGGGCGGATTTGTGGCCGCGCCCCTGGCCCTCTTTTTGGCGGAATACTACCGGCATCGAGAGATGGAAAAGACCTGGGCCAGTGTGAAGGGGATGGTCAAGGGTTGGGGTTGGGCCACGGTGGCCCGGGTGGCCCTGGGCGCGCTCATGACCCTGGTTTGGGGTCTCTGGGCATTATGGACGTGAGGGCCTTGTCGAGATCTCGCGAGGCGTTGATGCCCCGCGTCTTTCACCGCAAACAGAATTTTGGGCAACGGGCGGCCCGGTGCCGCCCGTTTTTCGCCTTCCATTGGGGAAAAATCGGGTAAAATGTCCTTGCCGTAGGCAAAAAAATGACCATTTCGTGGTCATTTTTTGCTTCTCGCGAGGGCGATCTTTGGCTTTATTGGAGGCAACCTAACATGACGGGTTACATCCCCCGTTGGAAAACCCAACGTTTACGTCTTGTGCTGGAGGCCATGCCCGTCGCGGTTTTGACCGGTATGCGCCAGGTGGGCAAGACCACGTTGTTGCGGCAGGAGTTTCCCGATTGGACCTATTACGACCTGGATGACCCCGACGTATATTTGATGGCCCGGGAGCAGGGCCGACGGCTCTTGGCTGCGCCGCGAGTGGTTTTGGACGAGGTCCAAAAGATGCCCGAATTGCTCAATCTGACCAAGGTCATGGTGGATCAGGGGAAAGTGGAACGCGTCATTCTTTCGGGCTCGGCCAATTTGCTGCTCATGGGGAAGGTGACCGAAAGCCTGGCCGGCCGGGCGGGTTACGTGGAATTGCAACCCATGACCTGGCGGGAAGCGCAACGCCTTCCACCTACAAAAATGATCGAAACTTTGCTCCAGGGCGGTTTACCGGATGCCTCTGACAGACCCGCAACTCCCTCGGAGGGCCATGACTTGTTTTACCTGTGGCGCGGCATGCTTCCACCCCTCCTTCGCTTCCACCCGGGCCAGGAAGCGTTGGTCAGGGAATGGTGGCGGGGCTATCTACGCACGTATTTAGAGCGGGATTTGCGTTCGCTCAGCGCGGTAACGTCGCTTCCCGATTTTCGCCGTACGATGATGTGGGTGGCCGCTGCCACAGGTTCCCCGCTGAACGAGGCCCATCTGTCGCGAGAATTGGGTTTGGCCCGAACCACGGTGCACCGATGGCTGAATTTGATGGAGGTATCCGGCGTGTTGCATCGAATTCCGGGGTATTTTTCCAGCCCGACGAAACGGCTGCGGAAGCGTCCAAAGGTTTATTTCTCGGATTCCGGGCTGAGCATGGCCGCGGCGGGTATTCCTTCCCCCGGGCAGGTTCAAAAGAAGGGTTTGGTAGGGCCGGTGTTGGAAACTTACGTGGCCCATGCTTTGCGGGTGTATGCGGAAATGCTGGCCCCTTCGGCGTATGTGTACTACTGGCAGGCCGTGCAACGGTACGAAATCGATTTTCTGCTGGAATGGAACGGGCATCTTTTGCCCGTTGAGGTGAAGGCCCGAACCGAGGTGCAGTACCGGGATTTCCGAAGCATTGAGGCTTTTCGGAAACGGTTTCCGCAAGCGAAGGCCGGGGTGGTGATTTACATGGGCACCGAACTCCGCGCTTTTGGCCCCGACTTGTGGGCGCTTCCCTGGTGGTGGTTGTGATGTATCGTGCTTTTCCCGAAGCTCGTCCAATGGGGGTGAAGGTTTCGGTCCCCGTCGGGGCTCTCGCGGGCTGGATTGAATCTCCGAGTGTTGGCCAATGTTCGCATCCCCATGCGTCATGGTGCCGCCCGATGTGGTGGAACGGCTCAAGTCCCGCATTGAAAAGTATTGGGATTAAGCGGGAAAGGAAACGAAGGCGGTGGCCCAGAAGCCACCGCCCTGAAGTTGGGCTTTTTGTGGTGGGCGAAAGCCCACCACAAAAAGATGACGATAATCCATCAAAGCAAATCTTGCTTTGGCGGTGAGACCGCCTTCACCCAGTCTCACAAGGCGATGTATTGCTGCAAGTCCAGCCTTATTTCCAAAAAACAAATTTGAAGGCGGTGGCCCAGAAGCCACCGCCTTTCCACATTTAAGGTTTCCCTTCGCTGCGATCGCCGCCAGGGTTATCGGGCGGACCTCCACCGGGTGGATTGTCGGGCGGACCTTCTCCCGGTAGGTTTTCGGGTGGGCCTTCCCCCGGTAGGTTCTCGGGTGGGCCTTCCCCCGGTGGGCTGTCGGGCGGGCCGCCACCCGGTGGGTTCTCGGGTGGGCCTTCCCCCGGTGGCTCGACGGGTGGGCCGGGTTCCCGGTCTTCCTCCTTCCCCGGAGGCGGCTTGGGGGGCGCCGGCGTGTGCGTGGTCTTTTCGTGCTGTGGCGGGTTTGGTGTAGGCTGGGGTTCGGGCGGTGGAGTCGGCTTTTCGCCTGAACGGGGGGCTTCCAGAGCATGTTGCAAGGCTTCACGCCACCGTTGGGAGGCCTCCAGGGCGCGGGAAAGGCCGGACCGGGCCGCAGGGGGGACACTTTCCAAAAGGCGCTGTACGACCTGCTCATGAGCGGCCAGGCGCTGTTGCAAGCGGGTTAGCACCGCTTCTCGCTGGTCTTTGGGGAGATGTTCCGCCGTGCTCAACACGGTTTCCATCCATTTCCGTACCTGGGCCTGAGCCTGGAGCACATCCTGATAGCGGCCCCGGGCGGCCAGAACTTCCAATTCCTCCAGACGACGTTCGAGGAAGACCAGGGCGCGTTGGGCTTTTTCCTGGGGGGTGTCAGCCCAGGCCAATTGCATTTCTTCCCACCGAATTTTGACGGGATACAACGCATCCCCCGGCAGGGCCTGATGGGCTGCATACACCAGGCCGCTGGTGGTGAACAAGGCTGCCAAGAAAACCAGCGCCAAGGCCCATGCCAGGGCGCGAGGACGCGGAAAAGGCAACCCCCCAAGCCGCCGCGTGGACGCGGTTTCGTGGACCGGAGGGGCCGGGAGCCGCTCCAGCAGCCGAGGCCGGGCTTTCCGTCGAAAGGAGGGGCGCGGCGTGACCTCTGGCGCGCTTTGCATCCACAGCGCAAGTTCCAGCAAGGCGGCCACTTCCTCCCGATACGCGGGGGGAACCTTTGCCAGCGCCTGCTGGGGAGACACGCCCTCTTGGGTCATGGCTCGGAGACATGCATCCAGCCAAAATTCCGGGGTGTCTTCATGGGACATGGTGCCACTCACTCCTTTTGTCGGTTCAAAATTTGCTTGAGACGCCGTAACGCCCGGTATTGCAAGACGCGCACATTGGCTTCGCTGGTTTCCATGATTTTGGCCGTTTCTCGATGGCTCATGCCCTGGATGAAGCGACACACCAGAACCTGCTGATACGTGGGTGGGAGTTGTTTCAAGGCGTTCACCAGGCGCTCCATGTCTTCTTTGTGCAAAACTTCCCTTTCGGCAATGCTTTCCTGCACGGGCAACGGCGCCTCATCCAGAGGAATGGACGTTTTTCGCGTGCGATAGAAATCGATGACCAGGTTGTGAGCAATGCGGTAAATCCAGGCTTCCGGGTCGTCGGGAACGCGGCCGGTGCGGTGGAGGGCCTCCCATGCCTTGAGAAACACGGTTTCCGTCAGGTCTTCGGCATCCTGGATATGGCCCGTACGGTAGAACACATACCGATACACCCGTTCCAACATCTGTTCGTAGAAATCTCCGAAGGCTTCTTTGTCGCCCTGTAGTGCACGTTCCAGCAAACGATGAAAATTTGATGAAGTCATGAGTTCACTTCCTGAAAACGAAAGTGGCCCTTTTATGTTACACTGAAACCCGACCGACCAGGTCCTGGGATCGTGCGTACTTCAACAAACAAGGCCCCGACCCTTGGCCAAAAAGGTGGCAGGGGTGCAAACGAGATTGTTGCCCGAGATAAACCGGGTTTATCGCGGAATGCGAAACAGGCCGGTACGGGGCATACCGGCCTGTCGGGGAGGGGAAGGAAGGGAAGATGTGAGGAGGGGTGGGAAGGGCGCTAAATGGATTTCCAGGCGAGGAGCGCATTTTATTTCAAGAGTTCGATGGTAGCGGCTTGATAGAAGAAGCGGGGGTCGAAATCGATGAAGGAGTAGGTGTTTCCGACGAAACGCACGCTGTGGGCGATGATTTGGGAAGGATAGCCTTCGTCGGTGCTCGAGCCGTGGCAATGTACGGTGGCGTGGGTGTTGTTGGTATCACCGTTGAATTTGACTTTGGCGCGAGGAGCCAGGAATGTTCCGGCCATCCAGTTATCCGAAGTGCCTCGGAAGATAATCTCCCGGTTTCCTGAGTAATGCTTGAGGAAGGCCACCAGGCCGCCGAAGCCATGAGGGTCGTTCTTCGGCGGCGCACACAGTTTCACTTCGGCATTGCCGGCCCAGTCGATGGAACCACGTTCCAGGTAAAGCAGGGCGTCGTCCGCGTGCAGCGTGGCCTCTCCCCGAATCTTGACTTGCATGTCTCCCGAGGCGTAGATGCGAAGGCGGTTCGCCACCACGTCTGCGCCTGCTGCCACGGTCACGTCGTCGTCATGAACGTAGATTTCCAGGTTGTCGGCGGTCACTACACCGCTGAGGGTCACCGGGCCTTGGGCGATGAGCACCACGTGCCCACGGATGTCCACGTCCTTCAAATTCACGCCACCGCTGACGCAATAAACCCGTTTTTGATTGGGCACACCCAGATACCCGCCCTTGGCCTGCAGCCTCGGCAGGGTGTGGGTGCAGGCGGGTTTGGGTGGAATGGGCGGCACGATGTCGTCGAGGAGTTGGAGCCACGCATCCCGGTCTATCTGGGAGGCCGAACGGCAAAGGTGTTGATAGGCACCGGGTACTTGGCACCCGCCCACCACGTCCAGATGAAAGCCGGGATCCAGGTCGATGGTGATATTGCCCACGCCCCAGAAACTATCGGAAGCGCTGCTGTTGCTGAACATGCCACCGTCGTCTATGGACACCTGCGCCTTGCCGTCCACACCAATACCGCCGTGGATGCCCTTGCCCCCGGTTTCACTGAGGGCCACGATGGCGTTGTCGCCGAAGAGGGTGTCCTTGGAGGCTCGAGCCACGGCTTCGACCGTGGTGGTCAATTGTCGCCAGCCCATTACCTGCAAGAAGGTGGTTTCGGGCTTCACCTGAATACGCACTTGAAAGTGGCCCGTTTTGCCTGCGAAGGGGCCGTCTTGCGGGGGACAGTAGGCTTCCACTACATTGGTCGTGCCGTCGTTGTTGTAACCCAGAGAAGCCGCGGTAGCCATGCCTTGGCTTTCGGCTTGCGTACAGTCTCCATGGGTCTTGAGCCACGTCCAGGCCATGGTCAGCGCGGCCGTATCTGCGGCGTTTTGGGCGCTGCGGCGGGCCATGTACAATCGCCCTCCATCCACCGCGAGAGCCACAAAGGCCAGCAGCCCCACCAGCCCCACAGCCACGATGACCAGAATTTGTCCTCGGAAAGGCGTTGGTTTTTTCATCGTTCTATCCTCGCAAGCACGGGGATATCCACTTCGCGCAACCGGGTTCACGGGCATGATGGATCGGAAGAATTCAAAATGACCTGTTGCGCCGTCGCCTTCAGCGAGACGTGCCGGTCCGGGTCGAAAAGTTCGGCAAAGGGGAACACCAGGGCCATTTGGGTTTGTACGTCTATCTGAATGCGTTCGCCGGGACAGGCGGTGTTGTAATGGGTGACGCTTACCTGAATTTGCTCGGGAGGAATCAACGAACCCACGCTTTCCCGGACCCGAGTGGTGATGCCGGCGTCGTCCGTAGGTTTCAAAGCACCGTAGGTGGCGCCTTCCTGGGCAGCGTTGGTCAACAGGCCGTACACCGTCAGCGCGCGCACCACGTCCACCGTGCCGGCCATGAGCAACAGGAGAAAGACCACGACCAGCGAAAATTCCACCAGGGCTTGACCACGTTTTGGATGCATGTGGACCCCTCCCCGAGGGTTTGACGAGACATCACGCGCCTCATGGGCACGAGGCCGTCTTCATGGTTCGGCGACGTAGACCGTGCCCAAAAGGGTGCGGGCCACCGTGGCCTCCAAGGGAATCTCGACCTGGGGAAGCAGAGGAACCAGAGGTTTATAGGTGGCCTTCACCGTGACCACGATGCGGTCGCCCCCGCGAATCGCGTTGGGGGGTGCCGGGCAGGAGGCAAAAATATCGGTACCGGGTCCGTGGTCGTAGGCAATGGTGATGTCCGCGGGCTGTATTCCGGCCAAGGCCCCGACCCGTAAGGCTGCCTGGCGAATGCCGTCGCAATTTCGATAGTTGGGTTCCTGGGCCGGTTCGGAACCGGTGGTAGCGCCGAAACGCGCGGCTTCCGTGGCCGCGTGGGCCGTTGCCGTGTACACGTAAAGGGCGTGGCCGAATTCGATAACGCCCAGAATCAGCAGGAAAAACAGCAGGAAAACCAACGTGAATTCCACCAGGGCCTGCCCACGGAGACGATGCATGCGGCCTTCCCTCCTGCTTAGGCCTTTTCCTTGCGGTACGGTTCGCTTCTGCTTTAAGACAGACGATGACCGGGGAGAGGTGTTACACGCATTTTTTCGGAAGGTACCCATACGAGGAGGTGCAGGAAAGCCGGGCCGTTCGGGACGCACAATCCTTCGGCAGGCGATGTCTGGGAAGGGTTGCCTGTCTGCCCTTGCTCCGCAATTTGCCGGGAGGAAGTTTTGTTACAATTCCCCTGACGCAAGAATACGGGAGCCCCGGTCATGACTTCCCTGGAACGACCCCTCATCCTGGCCATCGACCTGGGCACCACCGCGTGCAAGGTGGCCCTGGTCACACCCCAGGGCCGCATCGTGGCCCACGTGCGGGAAGCCGACGCCACGCCCACCCGCTTTCTGCCGGGCGGCGGCGCGGAGCAGGACCCCGCGGACTGGTGGGACGTAGTCACCCGGCTGGTGCGCCGGGTGTTGGGGGAAATGCCGGGCGCCCGGTCCCGGGTGGCCGCGGTGGCCGTCAGCGCTCACTGGTCCGGCACCGTGGCCGTGGACCGGGAAGGCCGCCCCCTGCGCCCCGCTATCATTTGGATGGATACCCGGGGCGCACCCTACGTTCGCGCCATCACCGGCGGCTTCCCCGGCGTGGAGGGGTACCGCCTGGACCGGCTCTTCTGGTGGATCCGCCTCACCGGCGGCATCCCCACCCACTCGGGCAAGGACCCCATCGCCCACATCCTGTACCTCAAACATCGGGAACCCCAGGTCTACCGGGCTGCGTACAAATTCCTGGAACCCAAGGACTACCTGAACCTGCGCCTGACGGGGAAGTTCGCCTCCGACTACGCCACCATTGTGCTCCACTGGCTGACGGACAATCGGGACATCCGTCGGGTGGCGTATCATCCCCGGTTGTTGCGCATGGCCGGCATCGCCCGGGAAAAACTGCCCGGCCTGTATCCCCCCACCCATGTGTTGGGGCCGCTGCTTCCCGGCCCGGCCGAGGCGATGGGCCTGCCCGCGGGGGTGCCCGTGGTCATGGGCGCGCCCGACGTACAGGCCCCGGCCCTGGGCTCGGGCGCGGTGCGGGATTACGAACCCCACATTTACATCGGCACTTCGTCCTGGCTCACCTGCCACGTGCCCTTCAAAAAGACGGACCTCTTCCACAACATGGCCTCCCTGCCCGCAGCGGTACCGGCCCGGTACTTCGTGGCCAACGAGCAGGAGACCGCGGGCGCGAGCCTGACCTTTTTGCGGGATGCCTTTTTCTACGGTCGGGACGCTCTGGGCGACTGCCCTGCACCGGACGACGCCTATGCCCGTATGGATGCGCTGGCTCGCCGGGCCCCGACGGGTGCGCGCGGGCTGCTCTTCCTGCCCTGGCTGTACGGCGAGCGCACCCCGGTGGAGGACCCCCACGTGCGGGGTGGGCTCCTGGGCCTTTCCCTGGGGATGGGCCGCGCGGAAGTGGCCCGCGCGGTGCTGGAAGGCGTGGCCCTCAACCTGCGCTGGCTGCTCAAGTACGTGGAAGCCTTTGCCGGACGGCGCTTCGAGGCCATCCGTTTCATCGGCGGGGGCGCGCGCTCCGCGGTGTGGAGCCAGATTCTGGCCGACGTGCTGGACCGGCCTATTGCTCAGGTCGAGGAACCCGACCTGGCGGGCGTACGAGGGGTGGCCCTGCTCGCCAGCCTTTCCCTGGGCCTGCTTCGGCTGGAAGACGTGGCCCGGCACGTCCCGGTGAAAGCCGTGTACCATCCTGACCCCGCCCACCGGAAGGTATACGACGAGAAGTTCCGGGCCTTCCTGGACGCGTACCGGCGGTTGAAGGGGTGGTATCGCCGATGGTCACCATGAGGCTCACCCTGCTTCCCGGCGAACTGGCCATTGCTCGCCTTGCTCCCCAGGAGGAAACGCCTCCCTGGGCAAAAGGCGGACCCCTGGTCGCCGTGATTCGCACCCCACACGAACTCTCCGTGGTGTGCCCGACCCGGCACCTCCCCACCGAAGTGCCGGCAAGCCGGGGATGGCGCGCCCTGGAAGTCCGGGGTCCCCTGTCTTTCGACCTGGTGGGGGTACTGGCTTCCTTGCTGGAGCCCCTGGCCCGAGCCGGGGTCAGCGTTTTCGTCCTTTCCACGTACGACACCGACTACATTTTGGTGCAGCAGGAAAACGTGGAAAAGGCGTTGCGGTCCTTGCGGGAGGCCGGGCACGAGGTTATCGTGGGTGGCCAACCCTGGATGTTTCCCTAAACCGCGCCGCGCGCCATCGGAGCCACCAGGACAGCGGGGTCGCTTCGCCGTGGACCCGGATGTCGTGGTGGAGGAAGTGGAGCCACGCCGCTCCCACCAGTACCGCGCCTACGAGGAGCAGGGTCAGAACAGCACCGACATCGAAAGCCTCGGTCATGACCCGCGCGCCGGGGTAGTAATACAGGGGTGTCCATCGGGCCCAGGCCTCCAGGCTGGGCTCGATTTGGGTCAGGCCCGTCAGGAAGAAGGACAGAACCAGGTAAGCCCCGGCCAATGTGCCGGCCAGGCTGCGGGAGCCCAACACCTGGGCCAGGAGTAGCCCCAAGGCGAAAAGCACCCACCATTGCAAGGCCAGGGCCATCATTGGGCGCGCCAGTTCTCCAAAGGTAAAGGGAAGATCACCCCACCGGGCCCCCAACACCAGGCCGCCGTATATCAGACTCAGAATAACCGCCATGGCGGTAAGGGCCGCCAGCACCCGCGCGGCAAAGAAGGCCGTTCGGGAAATCGGATAGGCCATGAGCAAGTCCAGCACCCCTTTGGCCTCGTCGTCCAGAATCAGATTGACCCCAACCAGCAACGCGTGAATGCCCAAGAGCAAAGGGGCCACGGAGAAGAACTCCACATGCAGGAATCCGTGAGGCGAGGCCAGGTCGTCCAAGCGGGACACGCCGAAGAAGGCCAGGATTTCTTGGGGATAGGCTTGCAGCAAAACCTCCAGGGCTTCCTGTTCCGCGGCAAAGTTGGGATAAAGCGTCGCCACCAGGGCCACCCAGAATCCCAACAGGAGGCCCCAGCCCAGCATCGCGTTGCGCATACGCGCCAGGCTCTGTTTCCAAAGAGTGCTCATAGAACCCATCCTCCTATGGGGCTGCCGATGAAGCCCTTTCCTCTTCCTCGTCGTGGTAATAGGCCAGAAAGACTTCTTCCAGCGAAGGTGAGGCCGTTTCCAAATGGACCACCGTATATCGGGCCAGGGCCTTGATGAGGGGATCGAAGGGCCCGTGGAGACGAAAATGCCCCTCCTGCCCTTGATGGTCCACAAGGGTGACACCAGGGACCCGGGCCAGGGCATCCCAATCCGGCGGCTGGGCGAAGCGCACCCAGACCTCCCGCACGGCCCGACGACGCAATTCCTCCGGTCGGAGCACATCTACCACCACACCTCGGCGGATGATGGCCACCCGGTCGGCCACGGCCTCCACTTCGGGCAAGTTGTGGGAAGAAAAGAACACCGTCACCCCCTGGGCCTTGAGTTCCCGCAGAAAGCGCAGCACTTCCCGTTGCATCAGGGGGTCCAGGCCCAGTGTGGGTTCGTCCAGGATGAGAAGTTCCGGTCCATGCATCACGGCTTGAATCAGACCCACTTTTTGTTTGTTTCCTTTGGAAAGGTTTTTGATGGGTTGGTTCAGGTCGGTGAGTTGGAAACGGTGGACCAGAGATTCCACTTGTCCCCAGGGGACGGGGTTCCCCCGTAATTCCAGGAGAAAGCGCAGAAAGCGGCGCACCGTCATGTGCTCGTACAGGCTGAGTTCGCCCGGGAGATACCCGGTGCGCCGACGCACCTCTACTGAGCGGCGTTGGGGGTCCAGACCCAACACCCGCAGCGTACCCCCATCGGGCCGGATGAGGTCCAGCATACAGCGAATGGTGGTGGTTTTACCTGCCCCGTTGGGTCCCAGAAAACCGAAAATTTCCCCGGTCTGGACCTCCAGATCCACTCCGCGTAAGGCCTGTACCGGACCGTAGGATTTGGTCAGACTTTCGATAAAGATGGCGGGGGTCGGGAGCATAGAGGATACCTTTACGGTAAAGATGCGTGCGTGCATTGTACCAAATCTCTTGAGGTCACTGGCCTTGTGGGAATGTGTGGAAACGCTCAAAATTTTTCAGCGCCTCAAGTTTATCTTCAAAGAGACGGGGGCCAGCGATGAAAATTGGGCCATTAAGAAATATGGAGCGGGACGCTTCATTGCGCCCCGCTGTTTTCTCTGGCCTTTGGGCCAAGCAAAAGTGAACCGTCCCTGCCCTAATCCTCACACATCCATTGGCAGCCGTCGTATTCGCAAGAGGAATAGGGACCGCCGTCCTGGCAATACCACTGGTCGTTGTCCAGGGAGCAGTAGTCCTCGGGCTGACACTCGCGCCCGTCGCCTCCGTCGGTGGTGCCGATGGGGTCCCAGCAGCGGTAGCGGCATTGGTTTTCGTCCCACCGGCAACCCCGGAACTCCCCTTTCCCCGGACACACCCAGATGCCTTCTTCGTCCTGCTGGCAGGAGTCATCGGCCTGGCAGATGGCGGTGCAATTCCAGTCGCACACCTTCGTGTCCCAGGTGCAGGTGACGCGGGAGGCGATTTCCCCGGCCTGGGTGCATTCCCAGGTGCCGGGTTGTGTGGCCGTACACCCGTTCATGGGCGGCGTCTCCGGCATTACGCACCGGCCGGGGTTGGGGATGACGTCCCAGCGGCAGAGGTCTTTGTCCCAGCGGTACACCGTGGTGCCGTTTTGGTCGGGGCAGCGCCAGGTCTCGTCTCCCAGGTACTCGCAACCCGGGTAAGGCGCTTCGGGAATCACGGTGCATTGTCTCCCTTCCTCCCGGCATACGAAGCGGCACAACCGTGGGTTCCACTGGCATCGTTGCTGAAGCGGGGTGAACGGCCCCTGGGTGCCCGTTTGGATGGGAGGCAGTGAGGGCATTTCGCCTGTGGTGAAAGCGCCGATGACCGTGGCGTTGGTATCCACCGACGCGCCGGGCAGCACCCGGAACCAGTCGGGCAGGCTGGCGGTGTTCGGTTGGGGGCAGATTTGTTCTTCCCGGCAATCCCAGCGGCACAACTCTTCGTCCCAGGTGCAATAGAGGGTTCGGTTTGGCTGTTGGGGGTCGGAACAGTTCCAGTAGGGCCCGGTCTGGCTGAGGCCGGGCATGCAGGTGGGCAGGGGCGGCGTTTCCGGTCGGGGGCATACCAGGGCCGTGGCCTCGGTCCGGCACAGGCAGGGCTCTGCGCCCGTGGCCCGAAAGCCAAAGGTGGCCCGGCAGGTGCTGTCCATGCGGGCCAGGTCTTTGATGGGGTAATGGGGATTGCCGGGATAGGGCACCCCAGCCTGCTGGAGGGTGTAGGTGTCGTGGTAGGTCATCTGCCCGGGCTGATGCACCTTGCCGTCGGCCCAGGCCTGCCAGAGGAACTTGCCGTCGGCGTCGGGCACCAGGCGGCTGTGGAAGATGACGTACACCGAGGGGTGGGTTTTCCCGGCCACGGTCTCCTGACCCCAGCGGATCCACATCAGCGCGGGTTGGGGCACGGCTTCGTAGATTTTGCGGTCGTAGCCGTCCCCCCGTAGGGGTGCGTCGCTGGTGCAGACCTGGGGGCCTTCCACGTCCTTGCGTACGTCCTGGTACACCGCGGCACCTCGAGGCTGCCATTGCGCGGTCAGAGGGCCCTGGACCCATACCAGGAAGTCGCCCCGACCGTCCACGTCCACGTCGATTTCCAGGCCGTACTGGCCCGTAGGCGCGTTCGTACCGGGCAGCAATCCGGCCAAGCGAATGGTGGCGAAGTACCAGTCGCCCTTGCGCATCAAACGCACGTGCTGGATGTCCAGGTCCGGGAAGAAGGTATCTTGCGTATTTTCCCGGAAGGGGCGCTCGTACAGGTTGACCCCGTACACGTCGCCGCCTTTGGGCGCGTACGGCCCGGTGGAGCCGACCACGTCCCGGGCCGACGGGTAATCCCAGATTTCCGCGGCCATGCCGCCGGGGGGCAGGACGGGTGGAGGCCCGGATACGGGCAGGGGCGTGGGCGTGGCCCGGGACCACGCGGGCACCTGGGTGGGCAACACCGTGG
>JALWJZ010000035.1 GCA_026996855.1 Anaerolineales bacterium | reverse complement strand
GCCCTGTTGGGGCTGGGGCTGTTCTTCCTGACCTTCGAGTTCACCCTGGTCAGTTCCATTCCCCTCATCAGCAGCGTGTGGCCCGAACACCGGCCCCTGGCCATGGCCGGATACGCCGTGGCCCTGATTTGGGGCCGCAGCGTGGCCGCGGCCCTCACGCCCTGGGTGTACCTCACGCCCTGGGGCATCACGGGAAGCGTGCTGGTGGCCGGGGTCTGGAATGCCCTGGCCCTCCTGGGCCTGGTACTGACACGGGAAGGGGAATGAGTGCTCAAATCCCCCGGGGAAGCACCTTCACCGGACGGGCACTTCCATTGGAAGCGCCATGCAACGACCCACCGCAATTTCATCGGCACAAAACACCATCACGCCTCGCACCGACATGCCGAGATACGTCGTCACCCCCTCAAAAGGACGCATTTGGTGCCTTCTACATCATCTCCCCCGCTTCCGCGACACCCGCAGAACCCGTTCGGGATAAGAAGGAACCCGAAGGAGGATGTGGGTGCACAGCGTGGTATCCAGCAGGCGGGTGCGCATCCAGGGGTCCATGTCGGCCAGGTCCAGGGTGGTGGTGATAACGGTGGGGAGACGGCGAACGTAGCGGTAGTTCAACAATTGGTTCAACTTTTCCCGGGCCCATGGGGTGGTGGTCTGGCGACCCAAATCGTCCAGGATGAGCACAGGCGTCCGGCGCAACTGCTCGAATCGCTCGTCGTAAGGAACGGTGCTTTCCGGTCGGAACGCGGCCCGCAGGTGGTCCAGCAAGTCCGGCACGAAAACGAACAGGGGCGGCGCGCTGCGTCGGGCAATTTCGTTGGCAATGGCCGCGGCCAGGTGGGTCTTGCCCGTGCCCGTATCGCCGATGAGCACCAACCAGCCCTGTGGTTCTTCGGCAAAGGCCCGCGCCCGTTCCACCGCCCGGCGCAAACTCTCCCGCTCCTTCTTGGTCAACTTTTCGTCCTCGCGCCAGGAGAAGGTTTCAAAAGTGGCCCGGCCCAGGTAAGGCAACAACGACAGGTCCAAATGACCTTCGTCCCGGTACTCCTGACGGTAATCCGGCGCGTTGATTTCCACGAAGTGGACCAAAGCGGTGTCCTGGAAACGGGAATGCAATCGCGGATCCAGCCGATGCGGTGGCACATTGGTGGTAATCACCGTAGGAAGGCGGTTGATGTAACGGTAATTCAAAATCTGGAACAATTTCTCCTGCGCCCAGGGCGTGTCCGCGTGGGAACCCAAATCGTCCAGGATGAGCAGGGGCACGGTACGCACCTTTTCCATGCGTTCCTGATACGATTCGGAAGCCCCCCGCTCATAGGTGGCCCGCAAGTCGTCCAACAAATCCGGAGTGGTGAGGAACAGGGTGGGAATGCTTTGCTCCACCGCCGCGTTGGCAATGGCCGCGGCCAGGTGGGTTTTCCCACAGCCATAGGGGCCGTAAAGCACCAACCAGCCTTCCGGGTTTGCCGCGTAAGCCCGGGCGGTTTCAAAGGCCCGCTCCAACGAAGCGGCCTGCGCTGGTGGCGTGCCCACCCGCCCCCGAGGCTGGAAATTGTCAAAAGTGAGATGTTGCAAATGCTCCAGCCGGCTCCAGGCATACAGTTCCTGCCGTAGTTGCTCCCGATATGCCTCTTCCTGACAACGGCACAGGATGGGCTTCCCAAAATCCGGGTGCTCGGGCGGCACATCCAGCAAATACCACCCCGTGCCCTTGCACACCGGGCAGACTTCCCCCGCCTCTTCCACCGAAGGGGGGTTTTCACCCTTCGTAGAGGTCGGCGTAGGGGCTGTCGAGGTATTTTCGACCTCGCGCTTCAGAATCGCTTTCAAGGGCTTGGTCATCTCTCCCTTCCTGTTGCCAGCGTTTGAGCACGGCTTCGATATAACGCCAGTTCCGAACGTTCCGCTCCACCGCGATGCGAAAGGCTTCCTCAATCCACCCCGCGGGATACGTACGCGCCGCTTCTTCCAGTATTTCGGCCATCAAAGGCGTCAATGGACCGATGTTTTCCTCGTAAAGGCGGAAAATGTTGGGCCGACTCAGGTACAAACGGACGGGTCGGTCCGGGTCCTCTTGCGGTTCCCAACGGCCCTGTTGCAAGGCCTCCCACGCGGCCTTTCCCTTGGGGGAAGGCAGGAAGTACAAACGACGCTCCCGGCCCGCGGCATCCCGAAACTCGCCCCGCAAGAGAAACCCCCGGGCCACCACCCGCTCCAGAGCCTGGCTCAAGGCTTCGGGGGAAAGCCCCTGCCAGGCAGGCCATTCCAGCAACCGGTGGAAGGCCTCTTCGGGAACGTATCGAGGCTCTTCTTCCTGCTGGCTCAAATGCCAAAAGGCAAACAACAACACATGCACATCGGTGGCATTTCCCACCTGGGGCAGTACCTGGGTGAAAAAAGGTTCCGGCAACGGCACCCAACGCACCGGGCCGCTGGGATAACCGGAAAAACGGGTCATGAAAAGCCCTCGCTGGGACGCTCTCATTTTACCTCGAAAATGGCTACACGAAAAACCCGAGCCTACCTAAGAAGGAGAAAGTCACCGCGACCGCACCGTGAAATCGAGGAGGCGATGTCGAGGGCCTCTATAACTGCTCGTCGAATTGCACATTGCTGAGGGGAGGCTCCTCGAACAGGGCAAAGTTCTCCCGAAATTGCAATGGCACTTTGCCCGTCGGCCCGTGACGATGTTTGGCGATGATGACTTCTGTATAACCGGGGAATTGAACCTCCTGGACCTCCGAACCTTCGTCCCGTTTTTTGCCACGGCGCTTGTCCCGATCCTGATACGCTTCAGGACGATAGAGGAAGAGCACCACGTCCGCGTCCTGCTCCAGGCTGCCCGACTCCCGCAAATCGCTGAGCATGGGGCGACGGTCGGCGCGCTGCTCCACTGCACGGGAGAGCTGGGCCGCGGCCACGACGGGCACGCCCAAGTCTCGGGCCAGGTGTTTCAACGTGCTGGAAATGTAGGAAACCTCCTGCACCCGATTTTCCAGGCGTTTGCCGGGCATCATGAGTTGGAGATAATCCACGAGGATCAAATCCAAGCCGTATTCGGCTTGAATGCGCCGGCTCTTGGCCCTCAGTTCCACCGGCGAAATACCCGGGGTGTCGTCCACAAAAATGGGAAACCCGCTGAGGGTATCCACCGCGATGTGAATCTGACTCCAATCCCGGGGGGAAAGCAGCCCGGGCACCCGAAGGATGTCCACCCGGACCCGGGCTTCCTGGGCGATCAACCGCTGGGCCACCTGCTCCGCGGACATTTCCAGAGAGAAAATGGCCACTCGCTTGTAATCCCGGGCCGCGTTGCGGGCGATGGTGAGGAGGAAAGCCGTTTTGCCCATACCGGGCCGACCCGCAATGTAAATGAGTTCCGAAGGCTGCAACCCTTTCAAAGCCTGGTCCAGTTTCTTGAACCCGGTGCGCACCCCGACCACGTCCGTGTGGGTGCGCAGGGCTTTGAGTTCCTCGTAGTAGGCTTCCAGGATGTTGCCCAGGGGTTGAATGTCCCGCCGCATCCGACGGGAGAGGATGGCGAAAATCTCCCGTTCGGTTTCCCCCAACAGGGCTTCGACGGATTCGCCCCGTTTGTGGGCCAACTGAACCATGCGCTGGGCGGCCGCAATCATGCTGCGGCGGATGGCCATCTCCTCCACCACCTGTGCGTAGGCCAGCGCGTGCTGCGTGGAGGGCACTTTTTGCATCAAGCGGGCCAGGTAGGCCGGGCCGCCCACTTCCTCCAGGGCACCATCTTCGGCCAGGGCCTCGGTCACCGTGACCAGGTCCACGGCTTTGCCCTGGTTGTGCAGACGGACGATGGCTTCCCAAATTTTGCGATGCTTGGGCAGGGTGAAATCCCGGGCCTCCAGCATGGGAATCAATTCGGTGAGGAGGTCCGGGTTGTACAACACCGCGCCCAAAACCGCTTCTTCGGCCTCAAGAGATTGCAAGGGTTCACCTACCGGAACCGCTTCGGGTTCCGTCATGGGGGCTTGAAGCAAACTCATGGCGCACTTGCTGTGGAAAAAGGAGTGTTCGAGCCCATGGACCAAGGGGTCTGGCCACCCCCTGGGTAACGAACAAGGCCCCGCTGCTTATTCGTCGGGCTGGTCTTCTTCGGAGGAAGAGGATTCCAGGTCTTCCAGCAAATCTTCGATGAAATCCTCGAACACGGAAAGCCGCTCCTCTTCCTCGGGCGACGTCGTTTCAGGAGCGCCTTCACCGCGAGGGCTGGCCTCGGCCTGGGGCGTGGCCTCCATGTCCAGGGAGCTGAACTCGGTGCTCTCTTCGGGCTTGAGGGAAAGGCCCTCTTCCGGCACGATACCCGCAGCCTGCAAAACGTGCTCGGCCACGTAAATGGGCACATGCGCCCGCACCGCCAGGGCCAGGGCATCGGAAGGGCGGGCGTCGATTTCAATGATACGGCCGCCGTGTTCCAGCACGATGTTGCCGTAGAACACGTTCTCCCGCAGGTCCACCACTTCCACCCGCAGGACCCGCGCGCCCAACTTTTGCAAGATGTTCTTCAACAAGTCGTGCGTAAGAGGACGGGCCACCTCCACCTCATGGAGGGCGTATTGAATGGCTTCGGCCTCATAGGGGCCAATCCAAATGGGCAAATACCGCTCCCCTTCGTTTTCTTTGAGGAGCACCACCCGTTGGGGCGAAACCAGGCTTACGCGAATGCTATCGATATGAACTTCAACCATTTTCGGCTTACGCATCCCGTCCTCCATTGGCTGCGGTTGTTGTTATTCTAACATGCCGCGGCAGGGGGTGCAACAGCCACAAGTCCCGAGTCCCGCCCCTGCCTATTCCCTTTTCTGGGCACCGTCCGCGGCCTCTGGTATGATTGCACCGTACCCGAAAACGGTGAAAACAACCCCCGTGGCCATCCCCCAGCGGGGGATGAACGAAACACCCCCAACGGAGGCCAACCATGACCCCAGACCCGAAGATGGAAGCCCTGGTCGCCAACGCCCTGCGGGTGCTGGCCATGGACGCGGTGCAGAAGGCCAACTCCGGCCATCCCGGCATGCCCATGGGCGCCGCGGACATGGCTACCGTGCTCTGGCTCCGCTTTATGCGCTTCGACCCCACCC
>JALWJZ010000034.1 GCA_026996855.1 Anaerolineales bacterium | reverse complement strand
GCGTGGGGGTTGGCGTAAAAGTGGGAAGGGAGGTAGGCGAAGGGGTCGCCGAAGGGGAAATCATGCGAGTGGGGGTCATGGGAACGGCAACGGTGGCTTCCGGCGATGCTTCGGGCACCGACGTGGGCGCAGGTGCGGACTTGGACGTACAGGCCGCGAGCACGGCCACGAGGAGGAGTACAGTCAGCCATCGCAAGGCTTTCCACATGATGCCCATGCTCCTTTATGGTGGAAAACTTCGGCTTGGAAACTTCTCCCTCGTATTACAAAAACCAAGGCGACGGCCCGGCTCTGCCGAACCATCGCCTCCGGACAAGGATGGATGCCAAGGGGGGTGTCCCAACATCCGGGTTCGAGGTGACAGAGACGCGGCCCACACAGGAAACGGGACAGGCCCTTTTCACACCACACCCGGGCAACGATGCAAGCGCTCAACGAACAAGGACTGCCCCGATTTGCCTTTCTATTATACTGACTGACTGGTCATTCAACAATGTGACAAACGGCAATCTGTCTCTGGCATACCCCCTCAGCAAAGAGGCCTCCCCAGAAGGCCCCCAAGAACGGGAGAAGCCGTGTCGGAGGCTCCTCCGGCTCCCCGGTCTTTCACCACACCCGCCGCAGGTCCGGGTTGTCGCAGGGCTGGCGGCCCACTTTGGCCATGGGCACCCACTCGCCCCGTACCTGCACCCGCACCACGTCCGCAGTGAAGTCGGTGAGGGTGGGTCCCGCGTTCTGGAAGAACCAGGAACCCACGCCGTAGAAGTCCACGGGCACCCGGAGTTTCTCAAAGAGGGCGATCTTCTCCTTGGTGAAGCCGCCGGAGACCACGATTTTCACGTTGCGGCAGTACTCCCGGGCCGCGTCCCGCCATTTTCGAGGCAGGTTCCAACTCTCCCAGGCCCGGTCCAGGGCTTCCCGCATGGCCACCACCAGTCGCGGGGTCACGCCCAGGTCCAGTTTGGGGTCGCCCAGCAGGGGGATGGATTCGTCCCGCAGGCTGCCCGCGGTATCCAGGCGCACGCCGAAGAGCACGAACTTGCGGGCCTCCTCTTCCTGGCCGGCCTCCTGCAATTCCATGTACCGCCGGAACATGGCCTCGGCCACCCACAAGGCCTCCTGCACCGAACGGTTGTTGAAATCCACCAGTGCGATGCGGGGCACCTCTACGGGCAGATGGGCCGCGAACTGGAGCATGGCCTCCGAGGTATCGCCCAGGAAACAAGCGATGAACGCGTGCGCGGTGGTGCCCCCGCCTTTACCGTCCCACAGCGCGGCCTGAGCATCGGTGGACACAAAAGGCCGGACCTGCGCGTGGAAGTCCAGGTTGTACCGCTGCACGCCGATCCAGTACGCGTAGCCGTCCAGGGCCTGCACCGCGGGCAGGTCGAAACGCGCGGGGAAGAAGAGCACGGGCTTGCCCCGCGACGCCTGCAAAATTTCGTAGGTGTTGGTGGCGATGCGGCTGGCCCGGGTCAGGTAGCCCAGCACCAGGGTCTCCATGGGGCCGTAATCCCGGTAGCGGCCCCGGATGCGCAGCACCGGCTGCACGTGCAGGGGGTCGCCGTGGTAGGTGACCACGTCGCCGTCCTGCACGGCCCATACCTGCAAGTCCTCCCAGGTGGAAACGAAACGGTCGCCTTCCCAGTAACCCGTCCCTGCCTGAAGCACGGCCAGGGCCGCGTCTACCCCGGCCACCACGGTCTTGCCCGGCCGGCGGGTGAAAATCTGCATTTCGGCTCGAATATCGCCCACGGCCACGCCGGTGGGGTCGATGCGGGCATGCTGGCCCTGGTGGGTGTATCCCAGATCGCTCAGGGTCTTCAACAGGCGGGCGATGTTCAGAAAATACTTGTCGGTGTAATCGCCCCGGCGTATCCCTTCCACGTCCAGGTCGAAGGCTTCGGGAGGCAAACGGCGTCCGTCAAACAGGCTCATGGCGAACCTCCATGCGGGCGAATGGGCGAATGGGCGAATATGCGGATTTGCGAATGGGCGAATGTGCGGATAGGTGAATGCAGTTCGAAAAAGGCGGTGGTGGCTTCGTCGCCGCTAACATTATCCGCCTTGTTTACGGAAAACACAACCCCCTGCCCGGAAGAACTCGGGCGTTTTTCAAAAACGAGGGAAATAGATTGAGGGGGCGGCTTCGCCGCCCCCTCAATCTATTTCTGGGGATTTTCGCTATAATGTCGGGGACTCCGAGGCTTCGAGAAGGATGTTTTCCCAAAACGAAGACAGGCCAACGCCCATGAACACCCCCGTCGTCCTTTCCCATTACGAGGTGCGTCCGCTGGTGGAAGCCCACCAGGCCGGGCGGGAACAGGCCGAAACCTCGCCGGATTTGGGCCTCACCCGGGTCACCGTGACCCTCACCCCGGAAGGCGCTCACTTTCCCCAAGGGCTGTTGCTGCGCTGGGAAGAGGCCCGCACCATCCTGGAGCACCCCAACCTGTGCTACCGGCTCACCCCGGAAGGCATCGAGCCCTTGCAGGCCTTTTCGGAAATCACGAGGAGGGTGGTGCAGTTGTACCCCACGGGCACCGCGCCCACGGTGTTGCTCTCGGGCATCGCCATGCACCGGGTGCAGGACACGGACCCCTGGCGGGATACTCAAGAGAAAATCCGGGCGGCCCGGCCCCGGGGCCGGGTGCTGGATACCTGCATGGGGCTGGGTTACACCGCCATCCAGGCGGCCCGGCAGGCGGAATGGGTGCTCACGGTGGAACTGGACCCCGCGGTGCTGAAATTGGCCCGAGCCAACCCTTGGTCCCGGCCCCTTTTCACCGCAACCAACATCGCCCGGGTACTGGGCGACGTGTACGACCTGGTTCGGGGCTTTCCCGACGCCACCTTCCACGTGGTCATCCACGACCCGCCTCTGTTTTCCCTGGCCGGGGAGTTGTACGGTCGGGATTTCTACCGGGAACTGGAACGGGTGCTGAAACCCGGGGGACGGCTCTTCCACTACGTGGGCAGCCCCGACACCAAAATGGGGCGCAACCTCACCCGGGGGGTGGTGGCGCGGCTGCAAGAAGCGGGATTCCGGCGGGTGAAGCGCGTCCCCCGGGCCTTTGGGGTGGTAGCGGTGAAAGGGTGAAAGAACCGCCTCTCCCCACAAGGGGGAAGGACGAGGGTTCAAAGCGCCGCGGAGAGGTCTCACCCCGAAATCACTGCAAGAAGGGGCGCAGGGCCTCTTCCAGGGTGGGCTGGCCGATTTCCTGGAGTTCGTAGGCGATTTGCTGAATGGGGTGAGGGATGTCTACCAGGCGGGCCAGGGTCACGGGCGTGGCGGCCAGCACCATATCCACCTCGGCCCGGCGCAGGGTGGCTTCCAGTTCCCGGATTTGCGCTTCACCGTACCCCAGCGCGGGGAGCACCTCCCGCAGGTGAGGGTATGCCTCGTAGGCTTCCCGAATGGAACCCACTGCGTAGGGCCGCGGGTCCACGACCACCGCGCCCAACTTGCGGGCGGCCAGGTAGGCCGCGCCGTAGCCCATTTCGCCGTGGGTCACGGTGGGGCCGTCTTCCACCACCAGCACCCGTTGGCCCCGCACGGCTTCAGGGTCGGGCAGAGTGAAGGGCATGGCCGCCTCAATGAGGATGGCCCGGGGATTGATGCGGAGCAGGTTTTCCCGCACGGTCACGATGTCCTCATAGCGGGCGGTATCCACTTTGGGGATGACCGCAATGTGGGCCATGCGCGCGTTCATCTCGCCGGGGTGGTAGCGGGTTTCGTGGCCCGGCCGGTGGGGATCCGCCACCACGATGTGCACCCGGGGGACGAAGAAGGGGAAGTCGTTGTTGCCGCCGTCCCACAAGATGACGTCGGCCTCTCGTTGGGCCTGCTCCAGAATAGCGCCGTAATCCACGCCCGCGTACACCACGAAGCCATTGCGCAGGTGGGGTTCGTATTCCTCCCGCTCTTCGATGGTGCACTGGTAACGGTCCAGGTCCTGGAAGGTGGCAAAGCGCTGCACCTTTTGGCGGGCCAGGTCGCCGTAGGGCATGGGGTGCCGCACGATGACCACTTTGTAGCCCCAATCCCGCAGGATGCGGGCCACCTTGCGGGTAGTGGGGCTCTTGCCCGCACCGGTGCGCACCGCGGTCACGGCCACCACGGGCTTTTGGGCCGGCAGTTGGGTGGCTTTGGGACCCAACAGCCAGAAATCCGCGCCCGCGGCCAGGGCGGCAGAGGCCCGGTGCATCACGTATTCGTGGGAGACGTCGCTATACGCGAAGACCACCACGTCCACGTTTTGTTCCCGCACCAGGCGGGGGAGTTCGTCTTCCGGGTAGATGGGGATGCCTTCGGGGTAGAGGGAACCGGCCAGTTCGGGCGGGTAACGTCGGCCTTCGATGTTGGGAATCTGGGTGGCGGTGAAGGCCACCACGCGATAGGCGGGGTTGTCGCGGAAGACCACGTTGAAGTTGTGGAAGTCCCGTCCGGCCGCGCCCATGATGAGGACGCGCTGCGGCCTGTTGCCTTCCATGCCGGTGGTATTGGAAGTCATGGTATGCACCTCCATGTTGGGATGAACGGCTCATACGATGCAGAAAGGCAAAGCACGCTCCAAGCACCCACCCCCGGGCTTGCACGTTGGGCGGCGAAACCGGGCCACGGGAAGAGGATGGCCCGCGGTTACGCGGGGATGGGCGGGGCCTTTTCCTTTTGGAAGCGGGGGTCCTGTTCCAAAACCCGACGCAACCCTTCTTCCAAAGAAAACCGAGGATGGTAGCCCAACAAACGCCGGGCCTTGGTCAGGTCCGCGCGCATACGGCGCACACCGGGGTTGCGCTCGGGGTTGAAGAGCACCTGGGCCTTTCCCCCGGTCAGGTCCAGGATACGCCGGGCCAGGTCGCGGATGGCGATTTCCTGGCCGGAGCCCACGTTGATGACTTCGCCATCCACATGGGGCGCGGTGGCCGCGGCGATGAGCGCATCCACCACGTCCTCGATGTAGACGAAGTCCCGGGTTTGGGTGCCGTCGCCGTGAACCACCAGGGTGCCGCCGTGCACCGCGTGGTACAGGAAGTTGGGGATGACAGGGGGATGGGCGGGAGGCAGGGGCTGGCCGGGGCCATAAGCGTTGAAGACGCGCAGGCTGACGGTCTCGATGCCCCACAAGCGGCCGATGGTGCGCACGTAGTACTCCGCGGCCAGTTTGGAAACGGCATAGGGGGAGCCGGGGTTGGGGAGCATGTCTTCCCGCAAGGGTTGCGC
>JALWJZ010000033.1 GCA_026996855.1 Anaerolineales bacterium | reverse complement strand
AAGCGGCGGTGCAAGCCACGGGCATGGCGGCGGTGATTTGGGACCGGGCACCGGGACACCGGGCCAAAGCCCTGGAGGGGGTGCCGGTACGCCGGATTTACCTGCCGCCTTACTCGCCGGAACTCAATCCGGTGGAACGCTTGTTTCAAGAGATTCGGCGGGCGGTGGAAGGGTACCGGTATGCCACGTTGGAGGAGAAGCAACAAGCCGTGGAAGATCTCCTGCGCCAGTGGCAGGAACAAGGCGACCAGGTCCGTTCGCTGACAAACTGGGCGTGGATTCAGGAGGCTTTCAATTGTCCTTCTTGATAGCGGAGTTGGTATACCTATGAGGGATTGAAACAGGTTCGTGTTGATCTGGACCTTTTTGGCCACCTCAGGGGTTCCCAGCCTACCTATGAGGGATTGAAACAAGACCAGGTGCGCTATGCGGTTGCTCAAGCGGACATGTTCCCAGCCTACCTATGAGGGATTGAAACGACTTCGAGAGTTACATCGCGGAACCGTTCCAACGGATTCCCAGCCTACCTATGAGGGATTGAAACTCTTTTGGGCTTTCGATGTGGACGAATATGTAAGTGAGTTCCCAGCCTACCTACGAGGGATTGAAACATGCGGCCGGGGGACTGGTTTGTGGCGGAGTATGAAGTTCCCAGCCTACCTTAATGAAGGAGTGGAATACGCCCCCGCGGCCAGTTCCGTGGCCATGACAGTTGCGTTCCCAGCCTACCTTACATGAAGGAGTGGAATTTGAGAAGCATGGTGTCCACTGGTCCCCAGTGGCTTTCTACCAGCCATAACGCGGGTCCTCTTCTGACCGTGCAGGAGGGCGCCACGGGGATGGTTGACCGGGGCGGCTTCTACACGGCGTTGTGCCAAACACGGTTCGAATCCGCACTGCTGGCACCATTCCGAACGGTTGAACCGAATTTGAAAGACATTACTTGATTTACATTGTAATCCTGCTCCTAATCTCGTCGCGCAACTCTTGGGGCATTTTTGTGTTGTTCAATGTGACTAATAATGAGGATAATCAACCAGGAACCAGGAGGCTTCCTCCAGATGTTTGCGCATGGGATTCCGTGGACATAGAATAAGGGCAAAGCACCCAGGTCCTTCTACTTTACCGTAACACCCTGGGGAGATGAGCATGGCCCGGAAGAAATCCTCCCGCAAGCGCTACATGTACCTCAGTGACCGCTGGAGCATCGAGGACGGCTTGCGCTTCGGCGTGTACCTGCCCGCGCTGGAAAGCGTGCTGCTGGAGGCGGAGACGCCGCTGACTGTGGGCGTCTTCGGCCCCTGGGGTAGCGGCAAGACCAGCATGTTACGCATGTTGCAGGCGCGGTTGGAGAGGCGCGCCGCCGCGTGGGAAAAGGAGGGGCGACGCCTGCGCACGGTGTGGTTCACCGCTTGGAAATACGACCGCCACGACGCGCTCTGGCGGGCCTTCATCTTGCGCGTGGTCGATGCTCTCTACCCTCGCGACGCCGAAGGCCAGCGCAAAGTGGAAGGCCTCACGGACGAGGAAGCGCGCCTGGTGGGGTTGTTGGACCGCCTGGCAGAGAGCCTGTACCATGATGTGACCTGGCAGGGTGAGGCTACTTTTCAGGTAGATTGGGGCGAGGCGGCGAAGGAAGGCTTAATCAAACTGCCGCTGTGGCTGGTCATGCAGATGGCCCGCCTGGGGGATGCAGCCAAAGATTTGGGGCTTATCCCCGACCTGGCGCGCATCATCGGTCGCCAGGCGCAGACCTACTACATGGACCAACTGGTCTCCATGGAGCAGTTCGAGCAGCGGTTCCGTGAGGCCCTGCAGGCGGCCCTGGGGGAAGAAGGCCGGCTGGTGGTCTTCGTGGACGACCTGGATCGCTGCCTGCCCGAGAAGGCGGTGCAGGTGCTGGAAGCCCTCAAACTGTTCCTCCACGTCCAGGGCACGGTGTTCGTCCTGGGCATGGACCCCGAGGTGGTGCGGCGGGGCATTGAGGTGCACTACGGCTTTCACCAACGGGGGAAGAGCGACGCCGGGTTGCCTATCACCGGGGAGCGCTATTTGCAGAAACTTGTGCAGGTCACCTTCAACCTGCCCACCCTGGATCAGCGGGCGCGGGAGGAGTTTGTGCAGTGGCTCCAACGCCAGGTGCGCGGCACGCGCATTGACAAAGTGACCCGTGAGGTGTTCGCCCGCGGGTTGCAGCCCACGCCGCGCCAGGTCAAGCGGGCTTTGATGTGTTCCTGCTGCTCAAGCAAATCGCCCAGGCCCAGGAGCGCCGCCGCATCATCCCGCGCCATAGCGTGGCCTGGCCCTTGCTGGCCAAGACGGTCATCATCCAGATCCAATGGCCCGAACTCTACGCCCTGTGGCGGCAGATCCCCACCCTGATCCAGACCCTGGAGCAGGAGTACCGCAAGCGCCGCTGGGGCGAGGCGGAGATGCTGTTGGGCCAGTTGCCTGCGGGCGGTCCGGCGAAACCCAACGCCCCGCCTACAAAGGAAGCACAGGAGGACGAGCAGGTGGAGGAAGCCGCTGGCGATACTGCGGCGGCTTCACCCTCCCCCGGCGGGCTGCTGGAGCCGTACCTGACCCAGCCGCTGCGCTATCGGCTGCTGTACGACCTGCTCACCTATCCTCCTGACGAGGTGGGCGAGGGGCGGGAGCGGGCCCGCTTCGAGGGGCTGAGCCGTGAAGAGCTGCAGGTATACCTGGGCCTGGCCGGGGCCGTTGGCGAGGTGGCCGAACGCCGGGCGGAGGCTGTGGCCGAGGCCGAGTTACCCACGGATTTGGGGGAGATGCTCACCTCCGGCGACCCGGCGCTGCTCCAGGAGGCGCTGGCTCGCCTGGAAGAACAAGAGCCCGAGCGCGACGGGCCGCTGCACCGGCGGGCGCAGCAAATCCTGGTGGAGGTGATGCACGCGCCCGACCGTCCGGCCCGCCAGCGGGCCGCCGCGGGCGACGCCCTGGCCGCCCTGGGCGATCCCCGTTTCGACCCCGAACGCGGGTCTCTGCCGGCCCGCTGGTGGGACCCGGAGCGCCGCGCCTGGGTCGACGAACCTACCCTGGGCTTCGTGCGCATCCCGGCCGGGCCTTTCCGGATGGGCAGCGACCCTCGGAAGGACCGAATGGCCTTTGATGACGAGCAACCCCAGCACGAAGTGAACCTGCCCTACGACTACTGGATGGCCCGCTACCCGGTCACCGTGGCCCAGTGGCGGGCCTTCGTGGAGGCTACCGGCTATGATGCCTTCGACAAAGCTGTTCTGCACGACCCGGACAACCGCCCCGTGCGTTGGGTAACCTGGTACGACGCGATGGCGTATTGTGCGTGGTTGAACGATAGGCTGAAGGACCTCAGCCGTCAGGTGTCAGGGGTCAGTGGTCAGGCGTCAGGAAACAGCAAAGAGGCCCGGCGATTTTGGGAAGTGGTGGCTTCGGGCCGGTATCGTGTCACCCTGCCTTCGGAAGCCGAGTGGGAGAAGGCGGCCCGGGGAACCGATGGCCGGATTTACCCCTGGGGCGACGAATTCGACCCGGATCGGGCCAACACGGAAGAGGCCGGTATCGTCATCACCACGGCGGTGGGGGCCTTTCCGGGGGGCGCTTCGCCTTACGGCGTGCTGGACCTGAGCGGCAATGTGTGGGAGTGGACCCGCAGCATTCCAAAGGGCTACCCTTACGACCCCGCTGATGGTCGCGAAGACTGGCAGGCTGACGCCCGCCGGGTGGTGCGCGGCGGTTCTTTCGCCAACAATCGCAGGGTCGCCCGTGCCGCCGTCCGCTTCTGGTACTACCCGCTCGACTGGGGCAGGTACTACGGTTTTCGGGTTGTGGTCGTCCCTGTGTCGGGCTCTGACCTCTGAATCTCTGGTCTCTGACTCTCTGGATGGGGTGTCTGGGGGGCTTTGCCCCCCAGACGCGTAGCGTGGCGCGGGCTGGACTCCTGTCTGACGGTGTCGGGAGCGGGAGACCGGCCGGTCGCCCCTACAGGGCGCTGTGCGCCCTCGTAATGACACGGGCGAAGGCGATTTGGAAGGGCAGGAGACCGCTCCTGCTTGCCGTGATGCCAGGGGCCGGTCCGTTTCCCCACCCTGGCCTGTCCCCTGTCCTGTTCCCTTTGTCTCTTTGGGGTTTTGAGGTATAATCCGCCCCGCAATCGTGGGAGATTTCTATAAAAATTTCAGCACGGAGAAGGTCCATGGGTACACCGCGGTCTCAATGGAAAAAGGCGGTTCTTACCGTGGTTGCTTTGGTGGCGCTGGGCGGATTGGTGCTCGGTGCTACCTGGCTGTACGCTTCTCAGCAAGTTCCTCCCCAGCCGCTGGAATTCAATCATCAAGTGCACGTCCAACAACTCGGTCTTTCCTGTTTGTTCTGCCATAGCAACGCAGCGCGCGGGAAGTCCGCCGGGCTGCCCACGACCAACCGTTGCATGGGTTGCCACGTACAACTGGAACCCAAGACCGAGGCCGAGAAGATCCTCCGTGAGTATTTTGAGAAGGAGGAACCCATCCCCTGGGTGCCGGTGGCCATTCAGCCGGACTTCGTGTACTTCAGCCATCAACCCCATGTGAGCAAGGGCATTGCCTGTGAAACCTGCCACGGAGAGGTGGGCCAGTACACCATTGCGCCGGACCTTTCCAAGAAGCAAAACATGGGCTGGTGCTTGAGTTGCCACAAGAACCTGGCCCCCGAGCATTTCACCAGACTTTCTTCGTGCGAGACCTGTCACAAATAATCCCCTCGTGGAAGGAGCAACCATGACCCGGGAAGGACTGACCCGCCGTGATGTGCTGAAACTGGCCGGTGTGGGCGGTGTTGCCGCTGCCGTGCTTTCGGGGTGCGGCCCGCTGGCCAAACATGTGCGTCGGCACCCCTACCACGACATGCCCGAATACGCCCTGCCCGGCAAGAGCGTGTATTTCGCCACCACCTGCCGGGAATGCCCCGCCGGGTGTGGTCTGGTGGTGCGTACGGTCGAAGGCCGGGCCATCAAAATCGAGGGCAACCCCAACCATCCGGTGAACCGGGGCGCAACCTGCGCTCGTGGTCAGGCGGCCCTGGAAGGGTTGTATAACCCCGACCGGACCCGCGGCCCGAAGCAACGGGGCGGCCGGGAAATCTCCTGGGACCAGGCCGTGGACGCGGTGGCCGCCGCATTGCAGGAGACGCCCCCCGAGGGTATCGCCTTTTTGCTGGGTCTGGCCCCGGACCATCTGGCCGAACTGGTTTACGAAATCACCCAGGCCCTGGGCGCGCCTCCGCCGCTGCGCTTCGGCGGCCTGGCCATGATGGAAGCCCGGGAGACCCTGACCCAGGCCGCGGAAGCCGTGTTCGGCCAGAAGGCTTTGCCCACCTTTGACATTGCCCGGGCCGATTTGGTGATTTCCTTCGGCGCCAATTTCATGGAAACCTGGCTCAGCCCGGTGGCCTATGCCAAGGCTTACGGCGCGATGCGCCAGGGCCACCCGGGACGCCGGGGCGTGCTGGTGCAGGTGGAACCCCGTATGTCCATGACCGCCTCCAACGCCGACCTGTGGCTACCGGCCAAGCCCGGTACCGAAGGGCTGGTGGCCCTGGCCCTGGGCCGCCTCATGGCCGAGGTCGCGGGCGTGGAAGCCCCGGCACCCTTCGCGGATGTGGACCCGGCCCAGGTGGCCGAGCAAGCCGAAGTGCCCCTGGCGAAATTGGAAAAGGTGGCCCGCTACGCGGTGGAAAAATCCGAATCCGTGGTGGCCATCCCCGGCGGTGTGGTTCTGGGATACGACAACGGCGCAGACATCGCCCGGGCGGTGCTGGCCCTCAACGCCCTGATGGGCGATTTAGGCAAGGCCTCCCGGGTGTTCTTCACACCGCCCGCGGGTGGCCAGGCACCTTTGCCTCCGGCCTCCTTCCAGGATGTCCGAAGCCTGGTGGACCGGATGAAGGCCGGAAAGGTTCAGGTGCTGTTCATTCACGGCGTCAACCCGGTGTACGAACTCCCCGAAGCCCTGGGCTTTGCCGACGCCCTCCTCAAAGTACCCCTGGTGATTTCCTTCTCTTCCTTTGACGACGAAACCGCCCGGTATGTCACCTATCACCTGCCCGACCATACCTTCCTGGAGTCCTGGGGGTACCAGCGGGTGCAGGTGGGCGCGGACCGGGAAGTGCTTTCGGCCTTCCAGCCCGTGGTGGTGCCGGTCTTCGACACCCGAGCCACCGCGGACGTGCTTCTGGCCGCGGTGCAAAAGGTGGGCGGCGCCCTGGCCGAGGCCGTGCCTTACAAGAACGAAGTGGAGTTCATCCAGAAGAAGGTGGCCGACTTCCGCGGCCGCAACGACGGCATTTACCAGGCTTCGAATCCCAAACTCTTCTGGGCCTTCTTCCTCCAGCACGGCGGCTGGTGGACCAAGGAGGCCACGGCCGAGCCGGTTCAAGGGAAGGTGGTGAAAGTCGGAACCGACAAGGCTCGTTTCTCTCAGGGCGACTTGCATTTGGTGGTCTACCCCCATCCCCTTCTGGGCGACGGTTCCCAGGCCAATTATCCCTGGCTTCAGGAAACGCCCGACCCCATGACCACGGTCATGTGGAACACCTGGGTGGAAATCAACCCCATGACCGCGGCCAAATTGGGCCTGGAAAACGACGACGTGGTCCGTATCGTGTCGCCTTATGGGGCCATCGAGGCCGTGGTGTACCTGTACCCCGGCATTCGGCCCGACACCATCGCCGTGCCCATGGGGCAGGGGCATACAGCCCTGGGCCGCTGGGCCAAGGACCGGGGCGCCAACCCCGTGGCCCTGTTGGGTGCCGGCACCAACGCCGCAGGCGATGCCGCCTTTGCCGGGGTTCGCGTGCGGGTGTACAAGACGGGCCGTCGGCATCAACTGGCCCGCAAGGAAAACGTGGTGGGGGTGTACGGCGATGGACGGCGCATCCCCGTGACCAAACACGAAGCCGAAGCGGCAACCTCGAAGCATCAGGAGTAGTCCCATGGCTGGCGGGAATGGACACGAACACACCAAATGGGTGATGGTCATCGACCTGGACAAGTGCAACGGGTGCAACGCGTGCGTGACCGCGTGCGCCATGGAAAACAACGTGGCTTTCACCGGAGAAGAAGAGAACGCCTACGGCCGCGGGATGCATTGGTTGCGGGTCATCCGCTACTGGGAAGGGGAATGGCCCAACGTGCGGGTGCGTTACATGCCCATGATGTGCCAGCAGTGCAGCAATGCGCCTTGTGAGCCGGTGTGCCCGGTGTTCGCCACCCTGCACAGCGAGGCCGAGGAATTGAACATTCAGGTGTACAACCGCTGCATCGGCACCCGGTATTGCGCGAACAACTGCCCTTACATCGCCCGCACCTTCAACTGGTTCGATTACGAATGGCCCGAGCCTTTGAACTTCCACCTGAACCCCGATGTGACGGTGCGGCGTCGGGGTATCATGGAGAAGTGCACCTTCTGCATTCAGCGCATCAACCAGGGTGAAGAGCAGGCGGCCGCAGAAGGGCGAGAGGTTCGGGATGGCGAAATCCAGCCCGCCTGCGCGCAGGCCTGCCCCACCGAAGCCATCGTCTTTGGTAACTGGCAGGACCCCAACAGCAAGGTGCGTCAACTGGCTCAGAGCCAACGCGGTTTCAAATACCTGCATGAGTTGGGCACCGAACCCAAAGTCATCTACCTGGCCAGCGAAAAACACGACTTCTAACCGCCGCCGACCGCCAACTGCCGACTGCTGACTGCCGACTGCCGACTGCTGACGACTAACCGCTCCCACGTGAAGGAGGCCGCAATGCACGCAACCAACCTGCCTGCCGAATTGCACGAACAGGTGGAAAAATTGCGGAAAGAGCACCTGCTCCTGGACCCCCGACCCCGGGAAGAAATGAACCGGATGGTCCTGGAGGCCATGGAGGACGTCAACCGGGAGTACTTCATCGTCATGGTGCTGTTGGGCCTGGTGACCCTGGTGGCCCTGTTTGGGGCCTGGGGCTATGCCATGTACAAGGGTCTGGGCGTGGCCGGTATTCGGCGGCCCATTTACTGGGGGCTGTTCATCGTGAGTTTCGTTTTCTGGATTGGCATCAGCCACGCCGGCACCTTCGTCTCCGCCATTCTTCGAGTGTTCAAAGCCGAATTCCGTCGGCCCTTCACCCGGGCGGCGGAACTTATGACGACTTTCGGCCTGGCCGGCGCGGGCCTGTTCCCCTTGATTCACTTGGGTCGTACCTGGCGTTTTTACTGGATGGTGCCCTACCCCAACCAGCGCTGGCTTTGGCCCAACTTCCACTCGCCCCTGGTGTGGGACTTCCTGGCCATCAACACCTACCTCCTGGGCAGCACCATGTACCTGTTCCTGCCCCTGATTCCCGACCTGGCTATGGCCCGGGATAAGAGCACAGGTTGGCGGAAGATTCTGTACACCATCCTCTCCCTTGGCTGGCGGGGAACCGAAGAGGAATGGCGCCATTTGCAAAAGGCCATCCAGATTTTTGCCTGGGCCATCATTCCCGTGATGTTCTCGGTGCACACCATCGTTTCCTGGGACTTCGCGGTGGCCATGAAATTGGGCTGGCACTCCACTATTTTCGGCCCCTACTTCGTCATCGGCGCCTTGCTATCCGGTATTTCCGCGGTGGGCTTCATTTTGTACATGATTCGGGTTTCCATGAAGAACATGCGGTACTTCATCCGGGCCGAGCATTTCGACGCTTTGGGGAAACTACTCCTGATTATTTCCATGAGTTGGGCCTACTTCTTCTTCAACGAGTTCATCCTGGAATGGTATGGTGGCGAGCACACGGTCAAGGAAATTCTTCGTTTGTATACGCAAGGTGCGGTGGCCCCGGTGTGGTGGACCATGGTCGTATGCAACATCGTTGTGCCCTGGGCCGTGCTGTGGAACAAGAACTGGCGACGCAAGCCCTGGGTCATGGCTTTGATGGGCGTGATTGTGAACATCGGCATGTTTGCGGAGCGGTACGTCATTGTGACCGGTGCCCTGAGCCGAAACCGCATTCCCTTCGATTGGGGCTGGTATGAGCCCAGCCTGGTGGAAATTTCCATCGCGGTAGGCACCTTTGCCCTGTTCTTCTTCCTGTACGGTCTGGCTTCCCGGCTCATCCCCCTCATCCCCGTGTGGGAAGTGGAAGAAGGCCATCACGCCCATGAGTTGAAGCGCATGGGCAAGGGCGTGGTCGTATCCGTGGCCGAACTGGAGTAGGAGGCATACCATGTACGGAGGATATCAAGGCCGTTACGAACCCAAAACCTTCGTAGCCCTGTACGACGACCTTGACCCGGCCACCCAGGCCCTGGATGTGCTCCGTGAGATGGGCATTGAAGACCGCTTCATTCAGGTCCAATCGGGTGTGCCCTGGCGTCCAGATTTGTTGGGCCGACCGGCCCGGCCCAGTGCGGTGTCCAAGTATGCTTTGATAGGCGCGTTTTTGGGGTTTCTGAGCGCTATCGCCCTGTATTACGGTACGCCCTTGCTTTACCCCTTGTATGTCGGCGGGCAACCGCTGCTCTCGGTGCCTCCCGGTTTCATCGTTATCTTCGAACTGACCATGCTGGGGATGCTCATTGCTTCCTTCCTGGGCGTGTTTTTCGAATCGTTGCTTCCCCCGGTGGTGGGGAAGCGGGTCTATCACCCTGAGGTGAGCGACGGAGCCATCGCCATCTTCTTCCAGGTTCCCGGTCATCTGGCTGAACGCGTGAAGCAGGCCCTGAGCCAGACCGGTGCCATCGAAATCGAGCCTGCGGAGGGGACGTTCCTATGAAAAGTCTTCGCATTCTCGTCGTGCTGTTGGCGCTGGCCGCGCCTCCCATCGTGGGGTTGCTTTTCACCTATGAAATCATCAAGGTGGACTGGGTGAGTTTCATGGAAAACCAGCCCTCCTACCGGCCCATGGAAGACCCCCTGCCCCTGCCCAAGGGGGCGGTGCCGGTGGATGGCCCCGTTTACGTGCCAGGTGTGCCCTGGCCCAATCCTGTTCCCGCGGATGAGGTTTCGTTGGCCCGTGGGGAAACCCTGTACAACATTTACTGCGCGGTGTGCCACGGCCCCCAGGGAAAGGGCGACGGCGTGATGAAGGCTTATCTGAAGACCTCTCCGCCGCCGGATTTGACCTCGCCGGCCGTGGCCAGCCGGGACGACGTGAGCATCTTCAACATGATGACCTTTGGCGGCGGCACCATGCCCAACTTCCGAGATCTGACGGTGCGGGAGCGCTGGGACATTGTGAACTACGTGCGCAAGTTGCAAAAGGACGCGGGCGTGGAAATCGGGCCAAAGGCTCCGGCACAACCGCCTGCGGCTGAGCAACCCGCGACGGGCGAAACCGGCGAGGTGACGGTGGAGGTGGTGGCGCCTCTGTTTCAGAAGGGTGGTTGTGGTTCGTGCCACGTGATTGAAGGCATCGAGGGAGCCATGGGCACCCTGGGGCCGGATTTGTGCGTGACGGGTGAGGCGGTGCAAAAAGGCGAGAAGACCATGGAGGACGTGATTCAGGACATCGTGGACCCCAATGCGGTGGTGGCGGAGGGCTACTCACCGGTGATGCCCACCAACTTCGGCGATTTGTATTCCCAGGAAGAACTGGAACTCATGGCCCGTTACATGGCCACGTTGACTTGCAAGGAGTGAGCCAGCCCGAAAAGGTGCACCTGCACCACCCTTGAAACCCCTGGAAACCGAGCACCCTGGCGTGCTCGGTTTCCTTTTTCTGAGCAAATTTTCATGTGTTTCCTCTTTTACATCCCGGGTTTTGAGGATAAAATAGGGGTAAAACCTTCGCCTTCGAGGCTAAAGGAGGTTGCATCATGAACGACATTTTGGGGAACGGCGTCAATTTTTTGGTCATCGTCTTCGGTCTGGTGGAGTTTGCCAAAAAGTTCGGCATTTCGGGGCAGAAATTGACGGCTTTGAGCATGGTGCTGGGTGTGGTCATCGGTGTGTTTTACAAACTGGGGCAGAAGTACGCCGCGGTGGGTGAGTGGTTCAACGTGGTCATGTTCGGCCTGGCCGTGGGCCTGGCGGCCAGCGGCATTTACGACTTCATGAAGCGACGCATTCCCAAAGTGGAGGGATAGCGGTGACCAGTTGGTTTGTTCAGGGCATCGACATCAGTCGATGGCAACCGTATGTGGACTTTCGGGCGGCCGCGCGAGGTGGGATCTGGTTTGCTTTCATCAAGGCTTCGGAGGGGACGTACCCGGATGCCAAATTCACCGAGCACTGGGCCGGTAGCCGGGGCCTGCTCTTGCGCGGGCCGTACGTGTTCTTCCGACCGGACATTGCCGATGAGGTGAGCATCGAAACGCAAATCCGCACCATGTACAACACGGTTTCCAAGACCGGCGACCTGGGCGAACTGCCCCCGGTGTTGGATGCCGAACGCACCCCCTGCACCTGGGAGCAAATCGCCGAGGCCATGGATTGGATGGAACAACTCTTCGGCCGTCAACCGCTGTTGTACACTTCGTTGGGTTTCGTGCAGGAACTGGGGCCGCCGCCGAACTGGGTGCGCCAGAAGAACTGGCCTTTGTGGATTGCCCAGTACACCGATGCACCGCAGCCCATCCTGCCCGAAGGGTGGGATACGTGGGTCTTTTGGCAGTACACCAGCCAGGGTCGCATCCCTGGTTACGACGGCAACATCGACCGTAATCGCTTCAACGGAAGCCTGCGGCAACTCTTCGAGTTCGCGGGCATGACCCAGGACGAGGCCGTATGGTGGCGGCTCAACCGGCTGGAATACATGCTCACGGGTGTTGCCGTCTCCGACCCGCCCACGGAAATTCCCGGTGCCGGTGTTCCGTATCGGGTTACCGCATTCAAACTGCGGGTGCGTAAGGGGCCGGGGGTGCAATATCCCACCGTGGGCTTGTTGGACCAGGGGGAAATCGTGTACGTCAAGGAAATCAACAACGAAGGTCAGGCGTATGCCCCGTGGGGGCGCATTGGCGAGGAACGGTGGATCAGCCTGTTGTTTGCCGAACCGGTGTGAACCCTCCAAAAAAGCAACGGACGGCTCTACGCCGTCCGTTGCTTTTTTCAGACCTTGTCTTCGGCCACGGCCAGTTGCCAGTATTCTTCCCGTAACGGTTCCACCTGGTCCAGGCCCAGGAGTTGGAGCAGGTCTTGAATGAGCGCGGCCTTGTGTTCCGCGTCCCGCGCGCTCCAGGTTCGAGCCTTGATTTCCAGAAAGGCCCCGGCCGGGGGTTTTTCCAGTTGGTCCAGGTTGACGAAGAATTCCGTATTCCGATAGCGAATCTTCCAGCGCCGACGAACCTTGACCACCTCGATTTCCCGTTGGGGACGGAAGTATTCGCGATAGAAGCGCAGGCTGTGGGTAGCCGGAGCCAGGAACCGGCTGCGGGAGAGCCAGACCGCATGGGGGTATTCCTTTTCCCGGGAAGGCCCCAACAGGGTGAGGCGGTAGCGTACCCGTTCCACCTGGCCGTCGGGGCCGATGAACTCGTCCTCGCGATAGCGCAGGATGCTGTGCTCCTGGTCGTCGAAGAGGAAGTAGGTGTCGTACTGATGGTAGTGACGACTGTAGACGATTTCGATTTCGGGATGGGAAAGGAGGGTTTGCATGACGGCCTCGGGGTCGGATAGGGGCACTTTCACCTGAACCTCGTAACTTTCTTCTTCGCGGGCCTGTTCCAGGGCCACCAGTTTGGCGTGGACGGATTGCTCCCGCTGGATGAGGAAGGCGTCGATCCGGCGGGCCAGGGCCCGGGCCTCGGCCAGGAGGGTGTTCTCGTCCACAGTGAGCAGGCGCTTGTCCCGCATCAGCCAGCGACCGTGGACCATCACGTCGGTCACATCGGTGGATTTGGCCGCGTACACCAATTGGGCGTACACGCCCTGGGGGTCTCGGAGAAAGCGAGGTTGGTTGTGCACCGGGCTCAAATCCACCAGGATGAGGTCGGCCCGCTTGCCCGGCTCCAGCGAACCGATGAGGTGGTCCATGTGCAGCGCGGCCGCGCCCATGCGGGTGGCCATGAGCAGCACCTGGTACGCGGGCAGTACGGTTGGGTCGCCTGTGGCGCCTTTGGCCAGCAGCGCGGCCAGGCGCAACTCTTCGAACATGTCCAGGTCGTTGTTGGAGGCCGGGCCGTCGGTACCGATGCCCACGTTGAGGCCCACTTCCAGCATTTTGGCCACCGGTGCGATGCCCGAGGCCAGTTTCAGATTGGAGGAAGGGTTGTGGGCCACGCCCGCGTGATGGTGCTTGAGGGTGTGCATTTCGCCCTCGTCGATGTGCACACAGTGGGCCGCGATGACCTTGGCCTCCAGCACGCCCTGCTTTTTGACGTAGGGAATGACAGGCATGTTGTGTTCCCGGCGCATGTTTTCCACTTCCAGCGCGGTTTCCGCCAGATGGATGTGCAGGGGTACGTCGTAGGTCAGGGCCAGTTGCGCGGAACGCTGCAGGATTTCTTCGGTGCAGGTGTAGGGCGCGTGGGGCGCGATGGCCGGGACGATGAGGGGATGGCCTTTCCATTCCCGAATGAAAGCCTCGGCCCGTTCCAGCCCCTCCTCGTAGGAGGCCGCATCCGGGGAGGGGAATTTGAGCACCGTTTGGCTGCAAACCCCGCGCAGTCCGGCTTCCGCGGTGGCCTGGGCGATGTGTTCCTCGAAGTAGTACATGTCCGCGAAGGTGGTCACGCCGCTACGGATGAGTTCCGCCGCGGCCAGCAGGGTGCCCAGGCGCACGAACTCGGGCGAGACGAACTCCCGCTCCACAGGCATCATGTAGCCCAGCAGCCACACGTCCAGGCGCAGGTCGTCGGCCAGCCCGCGTAGCAGGGTCATGGGCACGTGGGTGTGGGCGTTCACCAGGCCGGGCATGAGCACCTTTCCCTGGGCGTCCACCACTTCACGCGCGGTGTAGCGGGCTTCGATTTCGGCGGCCGGCCCCACGTCTACGATGTCCGAGCCGCGCACCGCCACGGCCCCGGGTTCGTACTGGTTCTGGTTTTCATCCATGGTGAGCACGATGGCGTTGGTAATCAGCAGGTCAACGGGGGTGGTCGGTTGTTCCATAGGGGACCTCCTGGGGAATGCGTTTCTGGCATTATACCGGCTTGCAAAAGGGCGAGGACGTCTTTCCGCCTCATGGTCGGACGAAAAGGACCGCCTGGTCGTCTCGATACACCTCTTTCCAGCCGAAAAGAGGGAGCACCCGGGTCAGCGGGCGTTGTCGTGGCAGAAGCACGGTGTGCACCTGGTAACGCTGCAAATGTTCCTGCCACCCGGGTTCCGCGTTGACGATGTCTCCCCAGGTTTGCAACAGGGCATCGCCGTACAGGTCCGTACGCCCGTCGATGAACACCGGATACTCGGGCAGGGTCCAGAGCAGGTAACCGCCCCAGTTGTAATCGTTGAAGAGTCGTCCCGGCGGGCGCATCGCTTTCATGTAGGCCACGGCGCCCTGGGGGAAGGTTTCGGCCACGTACGCGGCCATGGCCTGGGGCGTGCTGTGCACCACCAGGCGGGTCAGCGCCAGCAGCCACGCCAGAACCACCAACGCGCGGTTGACCCAGGGCCGGGGCGGAGGCGGCTCCCGGGTCGCGAGCAGGCGGCGGATGCGCAGCCTCAAGGGGGAGTAGTGCCGCAGACGTTTGCGCCATTGGGAAAGCCGGGCCGGAGCATAAGCCGTCCACACGATGGGAGCGACCAGGGCGAAGAGGGCGATGTTACGCACCGCGCGAAACCCCATGAAGCCGAAGAGCAACCACAAGAGGAGGTGATGGGCCCGCCAGGGGGGCATACCGGGGCCGACGATTAGGAGGAGCAGCGCCCACCACAGCAGGAAAGGCCAGGCATAGGGCTGGTTAAAGTCTGGGCTTTGCCATTCGGCAATCCAGGTCAGATGTTGCAGGCCCAGGGTGTGCAAGGGGTAGCCCCAGATTTTGGCTCCCTGGGGGTTGAGCAGGGTGGCCAGGAGCAGCCAGGTCCCCAGGCGGAGGAGGGTGGTCACCCGTTTTTTCGCGATGGAATTGCGTGTAGCCAGCAAAGAGGTGCCCATCGTATCGTCGGAGGCCCTGCGTTTCGTCAAAACTTCCCAGCCGGCACCGGCCAGATAACTTCCCCACACCAAGAAACCGGCGAGGAAACCCGCGTGGGTGTTCACCCAAAAGGTCATGGCCAGGGGGAGCAGTTTCAAACGACGGGGGGAGCCGCCCCGATACCAGGTTTCCAAGGCCCACAGGTAGAGGGCCGTGAGCAGGCTGGTGACCATGTAGGGCCGGGCGGCCTGGTACAGGCTACCGGTAAGCCCGGCCAGCACCAGAGCCAGGGCCCGCATGTACGGCCCTCCTCGCAAAGCGCGGGCCACCAACAGGTACGTGAGCACCACCATGAACGCCGTCCACACGTTGAGCGCGCCATAACCGGCCCCCCGTACCAAGCCGTAGAAAAGCAGTTGCACCGGCCATCCTGGCGGTTGCCAGGTCGCGCCGTAGCGGGTGTAGGAGAAGGGGTCCGTGGTGGGCAGACGGCGGTGCTCCCATATCCACGCGCCGGTGCGCAGGTGCCACCAGGTATCCGGGCTAAGGTGGGGACGTGCGGCCAGGGCCAGAAGGCCTGCCAGGGCCAGGCCCAACATCAGGCCGTGTACGGCCCGATGAAGGCGCAAACGGGCGGGAAGCGAGCGGGAAGGGTCCTTTGCCTTCATGATTCCGCCTGCAAGGGTTGGGGCCAGGGGTGGGTTTCTTATACCACGTTTGGAGGATGTGTTCTGCACGATACCGGGTGAATTCGCAGTGCCTCTGGCCTTCGGCTCCGAACGGCTGAAGCGTGCCCATCCCCCTGGCTTGATTGGGACACCCGATGCGATGCCCGTACCGTTGAACCTGACAAAGCGCGGTTCTGAAAATGGTACAATGGAGAAAATAATCGATGCGCAAGGAGGGGTTCCCCATGAAGGACTACCTGGTTCGCGGCTCGTTGCATGACCTGGACCCCGCGGTGGCCGAGTTGGCCGATGTGGAGGCCGAACGCCAGTACCGAAAACTCATCCTCATCCCCAGCGAGAGTTACGCTCCCCAGGCCGTGCTGGAGGCCCTGGCGACCAAGTTCAACAACATTTACGCCGAGGGCTACCCGCCGGAGCACACCCGTCTCTGGACCGAGGAGGAAATCCTGGACGCGGCCACCTTCCTGGCCGAATATCGGCGCTTTTCCGATCCCCGCTACTACAAGGGTGTGGAATACGCGGACATGATCGAAGCCCTGGCCCGCCGACGCTGCGCGGAACTCTTCGCCACGTCCAACGTAGACCCCGAGGACATCTTCGTCAACGTGCAGCCCCTTTCCGGTTCGCCGGCCAACGCCGCGGTGTTCCACGCACTCCTCAACATCGGCGATACCATCCTCAGCCTGGACCTCATCCACGGCGGCCACCTGACCCACGGCTCCAGGGCCAGCCGCTCCGGCAAGTGGTACAACGTGGTCCACTACACCGTGGACCCCAAGACCGAGCAAATCGACTACAACCAAATCGAGGCCCTGGCCAGGGAGCACCAGCCCCGGCTCATCATTGCGGGCTTCTCTTCGTACCCGTGGAGCGTCAACTGGCAGTGGCTGCGCCGCATCGCGGACGAGGTGGGCGCATACCTCATGGCCGACATCGCCCACGTCGCGGGCCTGGTGGTCGCGGGCGTGTACCCCAACCCCATCGAGTGGGCCCACGTGGTCACCTTCACCACCCATAAGTCCCTCATGGGACCTCGAGGCGCGGTCATCCTCACCACCGACGCGGCCCTGGCCCGCAAATTAGACCGGGCCGTCTTCCCCGGGGAACAAGGTGGGCCCCATGTGAACAACATCGCGGCCATGGCCGTGGCCTTCAAGATTGCCAAGACGCCTCAATTCAAGGAACTCCAGGCCCAGATCGTGAAGAATTGCGTGGCCCTCACGGACCGCCTGCGGGAACGAGGCTTCCGCATTCCTTACGGCGGCACGGATACCCACCTGATGAACCTGGATTGCAAATCCGTGGTGGGGAAGGACGGCACCCGGCTCAACGGCGACCTCGCGGCCCGCATCCTGGACGTGGCCGGCATCGTGGTGAACCGCAATACCATCCCCGGCGACAAGAGCGCCAGGAACCCCACGGGCATCCGCATGGGCACCCCCTGGATTACCCAGCGGGGCTTCCGGGAAGAAGAGACCCGCGAACTCGCGGACATCATCGCGGACGTGCTGTGGGCCATCGAACCTTACACCGTGGACGGCAAGACCCGGGCCAAGGTGGATTACGAAGTCCTCAAGCAGGCCCAGATTCGGGTGCGGGAACTGGCGGAAAAGGCGGGCATCGACTTCGAACCCAAGGGCATCGGCTACCCCCACTTCTTCTACCCCGACGACAAGCCCCAAAGCACCCGGGAGTACACCGTGCTGGAAGTGGGCGGGCCGCGTGTGCGTGCTTTCTTGCAACACGTGCTCTTTTCGGACATCGAGGAACTCCAGCCCGGATGGAGCCAGCCCAGCCGCGTGCTGTTGCCCGACGGTCCGGTGGACCTGGTGGTCACCTGCGTGGAACCCCATCGGTTCCGCCTGAGCCTGCCCACTCCCCGGGCCGTGGCCGTGCAACACTTCCTGCAAAGCCTGTCCGATGGCTACATCCGCTTCGACGACCCGGACATCCGCCGGAAAATCCCCGGCCCCATTTGGGTGAAGGAGGACCCCGAAGCCACGCCCGTCCCGCCGCCCGAGGGGGAACCCATCGCGCTGCACAAGCCTTATTTCCTGGGCATCCACCATGTGGACCTGCCCGGCCGCGAGCCTCTGCCCGATTTCACCTGGGAAGAGAAGGAGCCGGAAACCCTGCAACGCACCGCGCTCTACGACGTGCACAAGCGCCTGGGCGCCAAGTTCGGCCCCTTCGCGGGCTGGGAGATGCCCCTGCGCTACACCTCGGCCAAGGAGGAGCATCAGGCCGTGCGCCAGGCCGCGGGCATCTTCGACCTGGGGCACATGGGCATCTTCGAGATTTCCGGCCCCGACGCGGCCGCGTTCCTGGATAGCGTCATCGCCAACGACATCGGCCGGCTGCGGGCTCACACCCGGCCCCTGCCTTCGGGCAATCTCCATCTCATCCTGGGCGAATCCGCCTACGGTCACATCCTGGACCCCGAAGGCCGGGTCATCGACGACGTGATTGCCTATCGCATCGGGCCGGAGAAGTTCTTCCTGGTGGTCAACGCGGCCAACACGGAGAAGGTGTGGGCCTGGTTGCACGCGGTGAAGGAAGGCCGGGTGAAGGTGGACCGGCAACGGCCCTGGGCCAAGGCCTTTGGCCGGCACCAGGTGACCATCCGGGACCTCAAGGCCCCCGAGGCCGACCTGGACCGCCGGATGCTCATCGCGGTGCAGGGTCCCAGGGCGCTGGAGGTGCTCCTGGCCCTGGGCACCGATCCCTCGGGCCGGATGCGGCTCAAGCGGCTGGGCCGGGGCGACATTACGGAAATCTTCCTGGGCGGTTTCGACATTCAACTCTTCGACGTGTACGTGGCCCGCACGGGCTACACCGGTCACAAGACGGGGTACGAAGTCTTCATCCACCCCATGCACGCGCCCATGTTCTTCAACGCGGTGCTGGAGGTGGGCAAGGAGATGGGCGTGAAACCCTGCGGGCTGGAGGCGCGAGATTCCCTGCGCACCGAGGCCGGATTGCCCCTCTACGGCCACGAGTTGGCCGGGCCGCTGGGCCTCACCGTGGGCGACGCGGGCCTGACCCACTTCGTCAAGACCTACAAGCCCTGGTTCATCGGCCGGGACGCGTACCTGGAGCAGGAGGCCCACCGCAAGCGAGAGGTGGTGCGCTTCAAGGTGAAGGAAAAGCCCGTACCCGTGGCGCACCTGGGCGACCCGGTCCTGGACCGGCGGGGCAGGGTCATCGGCCGGGTGACCAGTTGCGTGCTGGGCGGCGACGGCTACCTGGTGGGCCTGGCCTGGGTGGACAAGAGCGCGACCAAGGTGGGCACGCCGCTGTACATCCTGCCGGGCGCGAGCCGATACAAAGACGCCATCAAACCGCCCGCAGCCTGGGAAGACGGCGACCGGGCCGTGGTCCCCGTGCCCGCGGAGGTGGTCAAGCGCTTCGAGCGATACCCGTAGGGGAACTGGCCAGCAGTTGGCGGTCAGCGGCCGGCCGCTGACCGCCAACCCTGTGTGCGTCCCTTCCCCTATCCTCTCCCCACCCACGGTATAATACCCTCGTCTGCTTATGGGTCGTGGCCGCCGTGGCCCATAAGCGAAGGTTGCGCATGCTTGCCAAAACCCGCGCCCAAGGAGTCACCGCATGCAATTCCTCATCACCGGCGTGGCCGGTTTCATCGGCAGCGCTCTGGCCCGGCGCCTGGTGCGAGAAGGGCACACCGTGCGGGGCCTGGACGACCTGAGCACCGGCGACCCTCAGCGTGTCCCTTCCGAGGTCCTTTTCACCCGGGGCAACGTCAGCGACCGGCCCACCTTGTGGACCCTGCTCCACGACGTGGATTGCGTCTATCACCTGGCCGCGCGCGTCTCCGTGGCCGAATCCGTACTCTACCCCCGAGAGTACAACGCCACCAACGTAGGCGGTACCGTGGCCCTCATGGAAGCCATGCGGGACGTGGGCGTCCGCCGGGTGGTCTTCGCCTCCTCCGGTGCCATCTACGGCGCGCAGGAAGCGCAACCCTTGCGGGAAGACATGCTCCCCAACCCCGGCTCCCCCTATGCCGTTTCCAAACTGGCCGCGGAGTACTACGTGCGCACCATCGGCCGCTTGTGGGGCATCGAGACCGTCAGCCTGCGCAT
>JALWJZ010000032.1 GCA_026996855.1 Anaerolineales bacterium | reverse complement strand
CTCCACCGCCGGGTGCACATTCCCCAGCAAAAAGAGGCGGCCAATAAGCCGCCTCTTTTCCCTATTTCAACACCGCCTGGAGCAAATGCTCCACCGCCGGGTGCACATTCCCCAATAAAAAGAGGCGGCCAATAAGCCGCCTCTTTTTCCCCACTTCAGCAACTGCTCCACCGCCGGGTGCGCATTCCCCAGCAAAAAGAGGCGGCCAATAAGCCGCCTCTTTTCCTATCTCAGCACCGCCTGAAGCAAATGCTCCACCGCCGGGTGCACATTCCCCAATAAAAAGAGGCGGCCAATAAGCCGCCTCTTTTCCCTATTTCAACACCGCCTGGAGCAAATGCTCCACCGCCGGATGCATCAGCGCAAAGAAAGGCTTGGGATACAGGCCGATCCAGAACATGAGCACGATGAGCGGAAGCAACGTCACCACTTCCCGCCAATTCAGGTCCTGAAGGCACTTGTTCTCCTCTTTGTCCAGCGGTCCCAGGAACACCTTCTGGTACATGGTGAGCATGTACACCGCCGCCAGAATCACACCCAAGGCCGCGAAGCCTGCAAACCAGTACGACCCCAGCACCCTGGAGCCCAGCGCGCCCAACAGGATGTTGAACTCGCCCACGAAGCCGTTGAGACCGGGCAGGCCCATGGAAGAAAGCGCGGTGATGAGGGAAAGCACCGCGTACACAGGCATCACCTTCCACAAACCGCCGAACGCGTCCAGGTCCCGGGTGTGGCGACGCTCGTAAATCATACCCACGATGAGGAACAAAGCACCGGTGCTGATACCGTGGTTAATCATCTGCAAAATCGCACCCTCGATGCCCTGGGGCGTGAACGCGAACAGGCCCAGCATGACAAAGCCCAGGTGGCTCACCGAGGAATAGGCCACCAGTTTCTTCACGTCCCGCTGGGGGAAGGACACAATCGCGCCGTACACGATGCCGATGACGGCCAGCAGGGCCACCCAGGGCGCGTAGTACTTGGCGGCGTCAGGGAAGAGGCTCATGTTGAAACGCAGGAAGCCGTAGGTGCCCATTTTCAGCAGCACGCCGGCCAGGATGACCGAACCCGCAGTGGGCGCCTCCACGTGGGCGTCAGGCAACCAGGAGTGCAGGGGCCACATGGGCACCTTGATGGCAAAGGCCGCGGCAAAGGCCAGGAAGAGCCAGTACTGCACCGGCCCCATCACCGGACCCTGGGCCAGGATGTCCGGCACGGAGAAAGTACCGTAATGCAGCCCCAGCCACACGATGGCCAGCAGCATGAGGATGGACCCGGCCATGGTGTACAGGAAGAACTTGATGGCCGCGTACATACGCCGGGGACCGCCCCACATGCCGATGAGGAAGTACATGGGCACCAGGGTGAATTCCCAGAAGATATAAAAGAGGAACAAATCCAGGGCCAGGAACACACCCACCATGCCGATTTCCAGGAGCAGGAAGAAAATCATGAACTCCTTGACCCGCTCCTGGATGGCCGTCCAGGTGGACAGGATGGCAATGGGCGTGAGCAGGGTGGTCAGGAGCAGGAGCAAAATGCTCAACCCGTCCACGCCCATCACGTAGCGGATGGTCCAGCCCGCCACGGTGAACCAGGGCCTGTCATAGACCAATTGCAGGCCCGGGTCCTGAGGGTTGAACAACCCCAACACCCCCAGGGAAATCACGAAAGTGATGAGGCTGGTCCCCAGGGCCACCCATCGAATCAGGGTTTCCTTCTCGCGCGCGAGGAGAAGGATTGCCACCACCCCCACCAGGGGGAAGAAGGTGACCGCATTGAGGGGATGGGTGACAAATTCCAGAATGCCGCTCATCGTTCTTCACCTCGTTGAATTTGGTTCAAAGGGATGCAAACGTTCACATGGTCACTTGTGGGCCACTACCGCAGCGCCCATGCCACGTACACCAACATGCTCACCACGCCCAGCATCACGGCCAGGGCGTAGTTGCGCACGTAGCCGCTTTGCAACCGCCGCATGACCAGGGCCAGCCCCCGCACCGAGTTGCCCAGGCCGTTGGCGATGCCGTCGATGATGCCCAAATCCACGGGCTGGGAGAGGAACCGGCTCAGCCGACGGTACCCTCCGGCGATGAGGACATCGTGGAACCAATCGTGCCAGAAGGTCCAATCCACCGCGAAGGCCAGGAACCCGGCCAGGGCACGGTACCCCCGCACGAAGACCACCTGATACAACTCGTCCCAGTACCAGGCATGGGCCAGCACATCGTACAGCCCGCGCAAGTAGCGACGCAGCGGGTCCTGGGACCATTCCGTCCAGGCGAAGGTGGCCCGGTACACCCGCCAGGCCAGGAAGATGGCCACCAGCCCGATGAGCGTGGAAACACCGGCCACCACCGGGTCAAATTCCAGGACAGGCACATGGCCCAGGGTGTGCTCCAGCCAATGCCCGAAGGCATGGACGCCGGGCGCGTTCATGAAACCGCCCACCGCGGAGAGCACGGCCAGGGTCACCAGCACGCCCGTCATCAAGCGGGGGCTTTCCACCGCGTGGGCCGCGGCCTCGCTGCGAGGCTTCCCGAAGAAGACCATGAGCACCTGGCGGGTGATGTAAAAGGCGGTCAAAAAGGCCGCCGCGCTCAACAGAGCGTACACCACGGGCTGCAGGTGCTTGGCCTCCAGCAGAATTTCGTCCTTGGACCAGAACCCGGCCAGGGGCGGGATGCCGGCCAGGGCCAGCGCGGCGATGATGTAGGTCCAGGCCGTCACGGGGATGCGCTTGAGCAACCCGCCCATGACCCGCATGTCTTGCGGGTTGAAGGGTTCGTGCTCGTCGTGGTGCTCCGCGTGATGCCCATGCTCGTCGTGCTCGTGCCCGTGACCGCCCTCCTCCGGCAGGGGATGGTGCGCCCGCTCCAAAGCGATGATGACGGAACCCGAACCCAGGAAGAGCAGGGCCTTGAAGAAGGCGTGGGTCACCAGATGGAACATGCCCGCGACGAACGCGCCCATGCCCACCGCGGCCACCATGAAGCCCAACTGGGAGATGGTGGAATAGGCCAGCACCTTTTTGATGTCGTACTGGCTCACGGCCATGCTCGCGGCCACCAGCGCGGTCAGGCCGCCCACCATGGCGGCGATTTCCTGGGCCATGGGTGCGGCCGCGTAAATTTCATGGGAACGGGTGATGAGATACACACCCGCGGTCACCATGGTCGCGGCGTGAATCAGCGCGGAAACGGGCGTGGGGCCGGCCATGGCGTCGGGCAACCACACGAAGAGGGGAATCTGCGCGGATTTGCCCGTCACGCCCAGGAGCAGGAGCAAACTGATGGCCAGCAACACCCAGGGGTGCTCGGCGGCCACCTCGTGCACCCGAGGGAACACCTCGTCGAATTGCAGCGAGCCGAAGAACCAGAAGGTCAGGAACATGGCCAGCAGAAAACCGGCATCGCCCACCCGGTTGACCACGAAGGCCTTCATGGCCGCGCGGGCGTTCGCGGTGCTGGGTCGGCCCAAAATGTCCATTTCATACCAAAAGCCGATGAGCAGGAAGGAACACAAACCCACACCTTCCCAACCCACGAAGAGGGTGAGGTAACTGTCCCCGGTCACCAGAATCATCATCATGGCAATGAAAAGGTTGAAGTATACGAAGAAACGGGCATAGCGACCGGGGTCGCCTTTGTAGCGCACGTCGTAGTGCATGTAGGAGACTGCGTAAATGTGAATGAGGGTGCCCACGCCGGAGACCACCAGCATCATGGTGACGGAGAGGGTGTCGATTTTCTGCGCCCAGGCGACGCGCAAATCGCCGATGGTGATCCACTCCGCGATGGGCACCACCGCGCCCTCGGGGTGGGCCATGAGCGAAAGGGCCTGCAACACCGCGATGACGAATGCGAAGCCCGAAGCGCCCACCGCGACGATGGCCACCCCACGTTCACCCCAGCGCCGGCCGAAGAACGCGTTGAGCAACACACCCAGCAAAGGCACGAACACGGCCAGCGGGGCCAGATGGAAGAAGGTGGCACCTTCGTGAGCAACGGTTTCCAGGAACATGGGGCCTCCTTAGGGTTTCGGGATTGACATCTGCTGTCCGCTGTGTGTTGTCTGTACTCTCGTACATTGTACTCATCCCAAGCGTCATGAGTCTGATAAGCGTTGTGTTGGCCGAGGGCTTTTGCGCCCAAGCCCTATGGCCGCGGTGTACCTGTAGGCACAGGTATCCTTAGCGGCACTTCTCCAGCACCCAGGAGCAAGACCTCCACCTCACTCATTCGCATTCCGGTCAGTTGCGCCCATGGGATGCGTTGCATCTCCTGCACGATTGCTGCCCGCAATGAAGGTTCCCCACGCTCAAGCAGCAACTTCAAAAAGCGCTGCAACACAACTATCTGAGCACGGGTCAGTTCCACATCTCGCCCTTCTACCCAGGCTTGCAATACGGGTTGCCAAACCCGAAGCGTCTCGCCAAAAGCTCGCCGCACTTCCGCATCCTTTTGCATCAATTGAATGAGCGCCGGGCTATAACGATAATACATCGCTACATAGAGACCGTGCTGAAGATAAAGCCCATACCATGATAGGACTGCCAATCGGGGCGGGAGACAATCTCCTGTACCAGGGCAGATAAATCCGGTGTGCGCCGAGTCATCCCCAACTCCCAATGGTCCGTGGCCGGAATGGTCCACAGCACCGAGGCCTGGGTCCGGGGGCGGTTCTCTGGGCGATCGGTATCGCTGAATGGTTGAGCATCGCCAGAGGCTTCCCCGTAAATCCGCACCTGTAGGGGCACATCATAGGGGCCGTCTACGGTGAATTCCAGATAGGCCTCCACGATTTGCGCGTCCTGAGGTACCGGCACATTTCCAAACCGAAAGCCGCTGGTGATAAGGGAGCCGTCTGTGCATTCCCCCAAGTAAATTTCGTTCCACGACGTGGCATACGTACAGGCTGAAGGTTCCGGTCCTGCATCCTCGGATCCAGAGGCAATTTGAATTCGCACTTCGGTAACGCCCACTACCACTTGAACCGGATCAGTAGGTTCACTTTCATTGCCTCCCTGGTCCACCGCAGTGATAACAAAGTAGTAGACCCCCGGTTCACCGTTGGACATTTCCAACGAGGGCTCGGCAAGTCCCTGCGCGATACGGTGGGCATCGTCCACAGGCACATCCTGGGTGCGGGCCCGGTACACATTGTAGCGGATGCCCTCTTCACGCACCGGCTCCCATTGCAACGTGATGGGATAATTCCCGTCCGTGGTGGTGGCCTTCAGATTCAGGGGGGTGATGGGTGGGTTGTCCTTGACCTGAATTTCGTAGGAAAAGAAATTGAACACCCCATCAGGGAGTTCTTGATACCCCCAGCCGCCATAGCCGCCTGCACCGCTGGTGAATAGCAGCGTGACCTGTTCCGAAGCGATGGGATTATCCACCCGTCGGGTGGGCGAAGCGCCAAAGTCCGGGATTACAAACCGGGCATAGCGGTTGTCCCAGGTGAAGAACACCCGCTGGACGGCATCTGTGCGCAGGGTATGTGCAGGCGCGTCAAAAATGAGTTGATCAACAGCACAATAAGGGCAATTAGTTAGAAAGGTGATTTCCAATGTGGCCCCGGTCTGATCCTCACCTGGAGGAAGATTCAATTGATCTGAGAAAATCTCCACGAGAAAGGCACCGGGGTCCTCAATAGGAGGCCGCCTGACACGCAAGGTGGTCTCATCAGGGAAAGAGGGGGAGTGCTCCCGATAGGCGTTCAGGTTGTTTGCCCTCTTGAGAACCGTCACAAGATCTACGCTTGAGTTCCATGTCCCCCAATCCCCGCCGGGTTGGCCCGCGAGTTCGAGGTACCCTGCCTTCAAGTAATTGGCCAAGATGAAATCCGCGAACAGGGACTGCCACAGTTCCGGATAATCGTTGTAGGGCGATGAGCCTTGATCCGGTTGCAGGAGCATCTCTGTCATTGCATCTACGGTATCCTTTTGCAGCGGGGGCACATCCTCACGCAATTGTTCCCAAACTCGTTTCACGATGGGCTCTTGGTAACGGTCACCGTAGAAATTGTTCAGATACCACAAGAACAAGGCCGTACCATATTCCCGATTGGTGTCTCCACGGAATTGGTCAAATACAAAGAGCGACCATTCGGGGTGTTTATGGTAGTCCTCGATATCATCTTCAAAGGGATAATCGTAGAAGACCTTCTCGATCCAGGTTGAGCTTCCTTCCATCAGCCATGCCCTTCGATTTGAAGAACTCATATAAAAGGAGGCAGGGCCTACAAAGGGACACTGAACTTGGCGGAAACCCAGGTAATCCCATTGGATGACATGAAAGAGTTCGTGGGCCGCGGTCGCTTGTTCGAAGGCCGAACCGGTTGTACTCAAGTTATGGACATCAAATTGAATCGTAATCAGTAAGGTCAAAGCAGAAGTGTTGATGGGGAACACGCCACAGAGTCGAACTTCTGGAACAATCTCGACTTCAATCCGGTCATAATAGAAAATCGTCGGTGGGTCAGTGGGAATCATCGTGTAGTACTCCCCCGGGTCAGGCATGGTGTAACCTGCGTCGGCAAAGCGGGTCCAGGCTTCTTCCAAATATCCCGCCAGCACATCGGCATATGCCTGCCCGTCCGGAATCTCGTCTGGGTCCCAGCGGATGCGAAAGTGTTCGGTCTCCAAGGTTTCCATAGCCGCGAGACGCGCCCGGTATTCCTGCTCGAAGCGTTGGAATTTCTGCTCAATAAACGATTTTGTGCCCTCGTCCCATTGTTTCTGATCCCGGAAGAGCACCTGAGTTTTGGCCATGGCTTCGGGGAGACCGCATTGGGCAGGGGGCTTGGCATAGGCTTGTGGAGTAAGACGGGGACGATAATCTTCCGGCAGGGCAAAAGGCGTCTGCAAGGCCAGCAAACGCAGGCGCACGGCTTGTCCCAAAGAGATCTTCCCCGCGGCCAACGCCTGGTCAATACGCTCGATGGCTTCCTGCCAGGCCGGGGGAGGAGCTTCGTTTTGTCCGGGTATGCGGGACACAGGAGAGGCCAGGCTCTGGGATCCCTGGAACAAGAGGACAACCAGCACAAGAAGCCCTGTTCCGATTTGTATCCACCGTTTCATCTGGCACATCCCTTCTCAGCAGGGAATTCCTACTCAGCATTTAGCGAACACGGATATCAAGCGTATTTCCCAAGCTGAATCGCTTAGACGGTTTCGTCGTTGTGAAAACGTTAATATATGCTCCCACAGAGACCCGCATGGATTCCGTCCCTGCAGGTTCCCATTCATCAGGGGGGATTCGAAACTCAAAAACCAATTCGTCACCGGGCGACAATACGACCTCACGATAGGCCAGGTCTGGGTGTTGCTCTTCCCAAAGGATAGATTTCCGCATGCCCAATTTAATCGAAATTGCGGGCTCTCGATATCCTCTAATGTCCACTGAGCGCAGAAGGACCGTCGACTCTGAAACATTGCGTATGGTGACCCGAAAATACAAGGGGTCTCTCTTGTATACGTATTTGCGTTTGGCCGAATAGATAATGAGCTGGACACCGTTTTTCTCGGTGACCTGCTCGATAGGGCACAGCCCCTGCCAGGAGCAAATGTACCAATGGCGTATACTAAGACCACAGAGCAATAATAGACCCGCTATTCCGAACAGGACCCGAAAAGTTGTGGTCTTTCTCATGTGAAAATTTCGAACAAGAATCTCAATGCAACTACCCTTTCAACTCATGCATTGCATCAATATCCACCGAATGTTTGGTGTGAAAGATGGTCACGATCAACGCCAGGCCTACGGCTACCTCGGCCGCGGCGATGGTGATGACGAAGAACACGAAGAGTTGCCCGGAAATGTCGCCGAACTGCCGGGCAAAGGCCACGAAGGCCAGGTTGGCCGAGTTCAACATCAATTCAACGGCCATGTAAATGATCAAGGTGTTGCGGCGAACCAACACGGCCACCGCGCCGATGGTGAACAACAACGCGGCGAGGAAGATGTAAAACGAAGTGGGCACCATGAATTCGGCCTCCTTATGCTACGTTCTCCAATACCGAAATGCCGATACCCTGCTATCCACCGCGTCGGGCCTTGCGTTTTCCCTTTTTAGTCCGACGTTTGGTCGTCGTTGCGTCGGCGCTTGCGCTCGATTTGCACCAACACCAAAGCGCCCAGCATGGCCACCAACAGCAAAACCGAGGCCACTTCAAAGGGCAACAGGTAATCCTGGAAGAGTTTCACGCTCAAGGCGTAAGGCGTGGCGTAGTCCTCGGGCGGAGGCAGAATCTTGCCGGTAGTGGCTTCCACGAAAAGGATGTAGGACAGCGTACCCACCAAAACTCCGCCCAAAATCGCGGCCAGGGGCCGCTGCCAGGCAATGGGCCCGCCCTCTTCCCGCAAGGTCTCCGCGCCCAAAAGCATGACCACGAACAGGAAGAGCACCATGACCGCGCCGGCATACACCGTAATCTGCACCATGGCCAGGAAAGGCGCGCCCAGGGTCAGGTACAGCACGGCCAGGGCCAGCATATTGAGCACCAGAAACAACGCGGCGTACACCGCGTTCCGGGCAAAGAGCAACCCCAAAGCCGCGGCCAGGGCCAGGGCGCCCATGAGCACAAAGAGCACCATCAAACTCATCGCGGTCGCCTCCACGCAATCCTTGTCCTTGTGAAACCTCGGGGTACCGGCTCCCAGCACCAAACCCAATCATACCCCAAAAATTCCCTACGGTTTCCATTCCGGGAAATCCGGCATTTCGGGAATGGGATTGACGAATTTGCCTGGCTCGGTCTTTTGGGGCGTGGGCCTGGCGCCCGGCGGCACTGGTTCCAGGAGACGCTCCTTGGTGTAAATCGCGTCCCAGCGGTCGGTGAAAGAGAGTTCGTACTGGTCCGTGAGCACGATGGCCTGCGTGGGACAGGCATCCTCGCAATAGCCGCAAAAGATGCAACGCAGGTAGTTGATTTCGTACACTGCGGCGTAGCGCTCACCCGGCGAATACCGTTCCTCGTCGGTGTTCTCGGCGGCTTCCACGAAAATGGCATCGGCCGGGCAGGCCGCCGCGCACAACGAACACCCGATGCAACGCTCCAGACCGTTCTCGTAACGGCGCAGCACATGTCGGCCCCGGTAGCGGGGTTTCACCGGCCGCTTCTGCTCGGGGTACTGAAACGTGACCTTCGGCTCGAACATGGACTTGAAGGTCACGGAAAGGCCTTTGACCAGAGCGCCCAATTCTTTGAACATCAAACCACCTCCGTTACGTCGGCGTCTTGCGGTGGACTTGTGAGAAATTGCCAGCCCTGTTCCACGGGCTTGAGCCATCCTTGTTTCCGCCAGGCTCGAAACTGCTCCCGCATCCGTTGAAAATCGCCTCGGTCCCACAACACCACACCATATTCCAGCGCTTCTAAAAGCAGCGGATGCCAGGTGCGAAACATGCGCTCCCATTCGGAACGGCTGTAAGGAAAAACTTCCATCGTCCCTTGCTCAGGCATGTAATCCAGGATACGGTCAATGAAGCGTTTTCCGTCATCGAAATTCAGACCAATCAGAACATCGTAATCACTATACACCGTCCAATCCCCACGCGCACGGGAGCCAAAAAGCACGACAAAGGCCAGTTGGGCACCTTTGCGTTGTATCAGGTTACGGACATACGTCCGAAGAACCAGATCTTCAACGCTTTCCCAAAATTCTTTGGGCAAAATCCAAAACCTCCTGGGCCAGAGAAAGAGCTTCTCGCGCGTCATCCTCGAAAAACTGGTCTACCGGCGCGCCATGGTCGAAAGCATTGGGATACCTCGTTGGGATGTAGAAACGGTTCAAACGCGCACAGGCTTTTTTCACGGACTCCGGCACCTCCACGTGTTCGCCAACGCACAGGAGCAGCGTATTGAGGTTATGTCCAAACCGTGGTTGGCGAAAATATTCGCATAAAGCCTTTAAGGCTTTCTCCGCGGCCTGTTGACAAGTGAAACAACACCAGGCCCAGTGTCCACCTCGGTACAAATCTTGCGCAGCCGCCCATTCGGCTTGTGCCTGCCGTAGCCAATCCTTCGCGCGCTGCATTCATTCCACTCCTACCCCACCAGGGCCAGCACCCCCGCGGTGACCACCACGTTCAACAAGGCCAGGGGGAAGAGGCCTTTCCAGCCCAGGGCCATGAGTTGGTCGTAGCGGAAGCGGGGGAAGGTGGCCCGCAACCAAATCATCAGGAAGAGGCCCAGGAAAATCTTGAGGGCCAGGTAAACGGGGCCCAGCCAGGGGAACTGGCTCTCGAAAGGCCCCAGGTAACCGCCCAGGTACAGGCTGGCGAAAATCGCACTTACGGCAATCATTTTGGTGTACTCGGCCATGAAGAAGAGGGCGAACTTCATGCCCGAATACTCGGTGTGATACCCGGCGGTCAGTTCCTGCTCCGCTTCGGGGAGGTCGAAAGGCGCGCGATTCACCTCGGCGATGCTGGTCACCAGGAAGATGAAGGCCGCGATGGGCTGGTACACCACGTACCACATGGAGCGCTGGGCCTCCACGATTTCCCGCAGGTTCAACGTGCCCGCCAGCATGATGGGCGGGAGAAAGGCCAGGCCCAAAGCCAGTTCGTAACTAATCATTTGTGCGGAAGCCCGCAGGCCGCCCAACAACGAGTATTTGTTGTTGGAAGACCACCCGGCCAGCACCACGCCGTACACCGAAATGGAAGCCACCGCCATGATGTAGAGCACGCCTACGTTGACATCGGCCAGGTACAGGGCCACTTTACGGCCGAAAATCACCACCTCCCGGCCCCACGGAATGACCGCGTTGATGATGAGCGCGGGAATCATGGTAATGACGGGGGCCAGCACAAAAATGATTTTGTCCGCATAGGCCGGAATGAGTTCCTCTTTGAAAATCAGTTTGATGCCGTCGGCCGCGGGCTGAAGCAAACCCCACGGGCCTGCCCGGTTGGGGCCGATGCGCACTTGAATCCAGGCCAGGACTTTGCGTTCCAGGTACGTGGTATACGCAAAGCCCGTCAGCAAAATGACGGTCAAAAGCAGGGCTTTGACGACCCATTCGATGAGCATTGCCCAGTCCATAAAAGCCTCCTACGCCTTGGCAAATACGTTCCCGGGTCGAGTGCGGTAGTACCCAAATTTACGAAGCAGGCACCACGGCTTTCAAATGCACCGCAACAGGGGTAAAAAGAACCACGCCCACGGAACGCGGCACCAGCACCACACCCCCCGGCACCGCAGGGTTGACCCGGACGCGCACGGTGTACGCCAGGTCACCGATTTCCAAACGGGCGGTGGCGTCGTCTTGCAGGCCCAGGTCCCGAGCCGTTTCCGGCGCCACCCACACCCAGGCCTCCTCGGGCAGCCGCGGGGCCAGGGTGTCGGACCAGGCCACCAGGGTGCCCCGGTCGTACAGGCGGGTGATGGGCACCGCGAGCAGGCCCTGGAAGGCCCGTACCGGGAACTCGGGCGCTTCGGGCGGGGCCACCGTTTCCCCACGCTCCACCGCGTTGGGCAGCACCACGCCCAGGCCCTGGCCGTTGGGATACGCGGTACCGGTGTAGTCCAACACTTCCCGGCTGACCAGGGGGAACTGCTCTTCCACCCGGGCCAGGTCCTTGTACGTCAGACCCTGGTAGGCCGGCACCTGCGCGGCCAAGGCTTCGAACCCTTTGGCCGTGGAGCGGCCCTCCAGGTTCAAATCCAACAGGCGGGCCAAAGCCGCAACGATGGCGAAGTCGGGCTGCGGCCCCTCCGGCGGCGGCACTGCGGGGAAGAAGCGCTGCACCCGGCGCAGCGCGTTGGTATACGTACCGCCCCGCTCGATGTACGCCTGCGCCGGCAGCACCACATCGGCCCTTTGCGCGGTCTCGGTGAGGAAGAGGTCCTGCACCACCAGGAAGTCCGCGCCTTCCAGGGCCGCGGCCAGGTGGGGGTCGTCGCCCGCGGGGTCGGCAGCCACCACGTACAGAGCCTTGACCTGGCGCAGGGTATCGGCCAGATCGGCTACCGGGCGGAAGCCCATATCCCAGGCGCCCTGGTCGTTGTTCCGGGGCCACACCGCGACCAGGCCGCTGTTGGGCTTGCCCGCGTGCCCGGTGGTCAGGAGGAGCCGAGCCGCAGCCCGGGCCACCGCGTCCGAGGTGGCCAGGTCCAGGCCCTCCTGGCCGTAGAAAATCACCAGGTTCTCCGCCCGGGCCAGGGCCTGAGCCGCTTCCGAAGCCCCGGCCAGCAATGCTTCCCACACCTTGCCTTCCTCACCGTAGACATAGCGCAGTACGTGTTTGGCGTGCCGCTCGATTTTCGTGGGCCGCGGGTTGGCCACCACCAGGGTCGCGCCCCGCTGCGCGGCCTCTTTCACCCGCAACCAGAAGATGGGAGCCTCTTCCTCCAGGTCGGAGGCCATCACCAAAATCGCGTCGCCTTCGCCCAGCGCGGCCAGGTCGCTTTCCCGTCCCAGGCCCACTTTGTCCGTCCACTCACCGCCTGCGAGGAAGGTGTCCAGCACCTTGCGGCCGCCCAGATGGTCCGTCAGGCGGGCCAGGTTGAAGAGGTCCTCGTTGCTGAGCCGGCCGGAAGCCAGGGTGACCAGACCCGAACCGGCTTCCCGAAAAGCCTGGGCCACCCGTTCCAAAGCCTCCCGCCATGAGGCAGGCCGGAGTTTCCCGTTTTCCCGCACCAGGGGCTGGGTCAGGCGCTCGCCATACTGGGCGAAGTGGTACGCGGCAAAACGTCCCTTGTCACAAATCCAGATTTCGTTCACGTACTCGTTCTGCCGGGGCATCACCCGTTGCACCGCGAAGCGACCGCCCAATTCGGGTTCCCGGCGAATGTCGAACATGATGTTGCATCCCACTGGACACAGGTTGCAGAGAGAAGCTGCCTGGTGCATCTCCCAGGGCCGGGCGTCGAAGCGGAAATCCGTGGTGGTCAGTGCGCCCACGGGGCAGATATCGGTGGTGTTGCCGGACCAGTAGGAATCAAAAGGCGGGTCCGAGGTGGTGATGATATACGTGGCCCGGCCACGGCCGTCCAGGGAGAGCACCGGGTCCTCGGCGATTTCCGCCTGAAAACGCACACACCGGCCACAGATGATGCACCGCTCCCGATCCAGGATGATAAGGTCGCCCAAAGGCACCCGTTTTTCCAAATGCAATTTGTACTCGTAGGGAAAACGGCTGGTCCCCGGGCCATAAGCCATGGTCAGATTTTGCAAGGGGCATTCCCCGCCCTTGTCGCAAATAGGGCAATCCAGGGGATGGGAGGTGAGCAGGAATTCCAGAATGTCCTTTCGGGCCCGGGCCACCTGCTCCGTGGTGGTACGAATCACCATTCCTTCCTGCACATAGGTGGTGCAGGCTGTTTGCAGTTTGGGGAAGAAGCGAATCTTGGGCGAACCGTCCTCGTTGCGCACGATTTCGCCCGTGGCCCGGTCCCGTTCGGGCAGGCCCACCTCTACCAAACACATGCGGCACATGCCCACGGGTTCCAGTTTGGGGTGATAGCAAAACACGGGAATGTGGACGTTGGCCACTCGGGCCGCGTCCACCACGGTCCATCCCGCGGGCACGGTAACCTGCTTGCCGTCAATGGTCAGGGTGACCTGTTGGGACATAGTGACCTCCGTTGCTCACAATGCTTTAGGCTTCGGTGTGCCCTAAAAATCTTCTACGAATCAAGCACGACTTTTGCATTTTCGTGAACTTCCAGGTAAATTTTTTACTCTGCTTGACACTGCATCACATGCTGTTACAATTGTAGTGCCTTTTAGGCCGAAAACTGCCCGTATGGGCGGCTGCCCTGCAAGGGGATAGGCCATACCCCAGCATGGGAGGAGCGGTCGGTTGCAGACCGACCGCTTTTCTTATGGCTGTCTCGCCTCAATCCAGTGAAGACGGTGTCCATATCGCTTCCACAACACCATAGCGTGAGGTTCTTTTTGTACCACTGCACGCGCAAATCCACATAAAGCATCGGCCAGTCGAAGAAGGGCACTGCTTGCCTCCGTACGCATACCCCGTACCGATAGGCCCCATATACCACGTCCCGGCCGCCTGGTGCTTTGCAAGCGCTGTCGCAACTCTGCACCTACCTGTTTCGCTTGGGTTTTTGAAAGGGCATCCACAAAAATTTTGACACGCAAGGCCTCCTCTTCGCTAAACTGGCGAAGCACTTCATATAGCGCCTGGGTCATCATATCCTGGTAACGCATCTCAATGCCACGAAATTCAACGATTTTTACGTTCATGCCTTGCATTTCCGCCTGAAGCACTCGTTCCATATAAGACCAACGAATTGACTTTTTGGTTTTCGTCCACTTGGTTCGTTTCCCGGTCTGAGATTCCATTCGCTGACAAAATCGTTCAACTTGTTCACGAAAGTTTCGTTCCACGATAACTACGGCAACTAAGAAGAACTCACCTTTTGTGTCTTGCCCCGTTTCATCCACATAGAGGTGGAGTTGCTTCATCTCGGTGTACTCAAAGGGTGCAACTCAAATCCTCTAAAAAGGCAGCCCAACGAAGATTGCATTTCGCTTTCGTTCTTATCTGCCTTGCTTTGCGATTTCCTGCAAACATTTCTGCACGTCCGGCAACGGCTGCTGCCACAGCCAGGCCACGTCCAGCCAGAAATCCGGGAGCACCGCGCTCACCCAGCGCCCGCGCGGGAGTTGGGAAACCCGGTAACGTCCGGCCTCCAGCGCGTGCCCCACAAAGCGCTTCCTGGGCAGGTCCACCACCCAGTATTCGGGAATGCCTACCGAGGCGTACTCCTGGGCCTTTTCCACCAGGTCCACCGTGCGGGTTGAGGGGCTGGTGACCTCCACCACCAGCACAGGCAGGGCCTTCACGGGTACGCCCGTAACCTTGGGGGCATCTTCGGGGCGGAAGACGCTGATATCCGGCTCCCGAATCAAATCCTCGGCCAGTTGCACCGCAGCCGGGGCCAGGAGCAATTTCCCTGGCCATTTTTGCTTTTGCATCCAAGAAAACAGAAGATAGGCCAAGAACCACACTCGATCTTGGTGTTCAGCACTGGCTGGCGAGTACATGAGCACCTCTCCGCGAGCGAATTCCCAGCGCCGACTCTCGGGTGCGGCGCGCAGGTAATCGTCCAGGGTCCAGCCGCCAAGACGCACCACATACGGGTGACGGGCCAGGTAAGCGGCGTCCTGGCGCGCCGTGTCTTCAATTACCTGGGGCTGGGTCGCTACTACCGTGCCCATCTTCCCTCCGAACCATTTCAACCATTATCGCCTGCACCCGCATCCCATACCATTTCAGCCGCCAGCCATGACTGCTTCCCGTACCTTGGCCTCAAAATCCTCCCGGAATCGCTCCATGCCCGAAACCACGGCCATGGTGGCGAAATCGCCCAGCGCACACAGCGTTTTGCCCTGAATTTGCTTGGCCACGTCGTACAAAATTTCCAAATCCTGAGGTGTGGCTCGACCTTCAGCGATTGTCTGAATGAGATGATCCATCCAGTAAGTGCCTTCCCGGCAGGGGGTGCACTTGCCGCAAGATTCATGATGGAAGAAGTGCAGCGTTTTCTTGACCAACCACACGATGTCTACGGTCTCGTCTACCACGATGACCGAGGCCGAACCCAGGAAGCTTCCCACCTTGGGCACGCTTTCGTAGTCCATGGGCGTGTCCAGGACCTCATCCGTGGCAGGGAGAATGGCCGAAGACGCGCCCGCGGGCAGAATGGCCTTGATGGCCCGCCCCCCCGGAATGCCGCCGCCGTGCTCGAAAATCAGTTCCCGGAAGGTGGTCCCCAAAGGCAGTTCGTAGTTGCCGGGCCGGTTCACATGGCCGCTCAGGGAGAACACTTTGGGGCCGGTGCTTTTCTCCGTGCCGATGGTCCGGTACCAATCCCCGCCCCTTTCGATGATGAGGGGCACATTGGTCAGGGTCTCCACGTTGTTCACTACCGTGGGTTTGCCGTACAGGCCGTAACTGGGCGGGAAAGGCGGACGGATGCGGGGCTGGCCCCGCTTGCCTTCCAGAGATTCCAGCAGCGCGGTTTCCTCACCGCAGATATAGGCCCCCGCGCCCAGGTGGGTATAGATGCGCAGAGAGTAGTCCGTGCCAAAAAGGTTGTCGCCCAGCAGGCCCGCGGCTTCCATTTCGGCAATCTTGCGGTCCAGCCATGCGGCCACCTGCCAGAACTCCCCGCGCAGATAGATATAGGCTCGGTTGGCCTGCACCGCGTACGCGGCAATGGCCACCCCTTCCAGGAACTGGAAGGGATTTCGCTCCATGATTTCCCGGTCCTTGAAGGTGCCGGGCTCGGACTCGTCCGCGTTGGCCACCACGTAGTGGGGCCAGTTTTTCTTGTCCATGAAGGACCACTTGAGGCCGGTGGGGAACCCCGCACCGCCCCGGCCCCGCAAGCCCGATTTCTTGACCTCCTCCGTGACCTCGTCCGGGGTCATTTGGGTGACGGCCTTGCGGAAGGCCTCAAACCCGCCGTGCTTGCGGTAGACCTCCAGTTCGTGAATGTCCGGGATGTCGCGGTGACGCAGGAGCAGGTGTTTCTCGGGCATTCCAGCCTCCTTTACGCTTGAAGCGGCGTGGGTTGTTGGTCGATTTCGGTTTCAGAGGTCACTTCCAGGCCTGTACGCACGGCTTCCGCTAAGATGAACGATTTGGGATAAATGCGCCGCCATTCCTCCGGCGTATAGCAAAGGTAATCCACATGTTTGGGGAAGGGAAACCGGCGCATCATAAACGCCAATCGTTCCAGAAAGGGGATTTGAGCAAACGTTTCGGAAACCACCACCACATCCAGGTCGGAAGGTTCTTCCGCCTTTCCCTGAACGCGTGACCCAAACAAGATGACCCTTTCCGGCTTCAATTCTTTCCACAGCCGTGGGAGCACTTCCCGCCAATATCGTTGGAGCCAGGGGTCCTGCATCTCGGAAATCACAGCCATCGCTCCTGAAAGTACGCCCAAAAGGTTTCGGCGGCCTGGATGCGCGACTCAGCAATTGAACGGGTATATTGCCGGTAAGGCGGCTCGCCCATCACATCGGGGTATCGCGCGAGCAAATAGTCGGTCGTCAAAGGGAGAATTTGCTCAAAGATTTCCTGTGGCACCTCCACGATCTGGGCCAACACATCAATGTAATGCGTTTTGGGTGGCTTCTTGCCCTCCAGTATCAGCGCTGCCTTAAGCAACTTCTCGACACACTGTTGAGCCAAAAAAGCGGCAACATCGTATCCACCTACTTCCAGATTCTTTTTTGCCATATCCAAATCATGCAGGGCCTGCTCTATCCAAATTTGTGCGGCTTCGTTTTTCATGAGGAGTTTCCTTCCGGGGTCTTGGTGTGCTTTTTCCGCCATTCTGCAATAAGCGCCAGGGTTTTCTCCAGGTCCATGTTCTCGTAATAGGTCAGGCCCTCGCCTGTTTGTACCTGGAAGACTGGGGCCTTGTCACAGGCAGCAATGCACATCACTTCTTCCAGGGTAATCAGGCCGTCGGGTGTGGTCTCGCCGGCCTTGATGCCCAGGGCTTCCTCCAGTTGGTGCAGGAATTGCTCCGCGCCGCGCAGGGCGCAGGGCAGGTCCGTACATACCTGGATGCGGTATTTGCCTCCGGGCTTGTCGTGGAGCAGGGTGTAGAAACCCACCACGCCGTCCACTTCGGTCACGGAGACGTCCAGGATTTCCGCAATCTGGGCCATGGCCTCGCGGGTGATATAGCCCTCATCCCGCTGGGCCAGGTAAAGCAGGGGAAGCATGGCCGAACGCTTGTGCTCCGGGGGATATTTCGCCAGGATGCGCTCGATTTCTTCTTTGTGACGTTCGTAGAAGGCGTTCATTGAAATCCTCCATCAGAAGGAGAGGATGTCGTCCACAGTGACCTCAAAGCCCTGAAGCAGGGCGGAACGGGCCTTCTGGCCTTTGCGCCACACCCCCAGGGGGCGGTATGCGGCCCGCTCCAGGGTATACACCTCGATGGTGCCTCGGTCGGGGTCCACAATCCAGTATTCCTGCACCCCGGCCTGGGCATATTCCTGGAATTTCTCCATGCGGTCCACCCGCTCGGTGGAAGGCGAAAGCACTTCCACCACCAGGTCGGGCACGCCGCACATCTGCTCGCCAATGCGGTCCGTGTGGGCTTTCAGGTAGAAAAAACATCTGGCTCCCGAATCTTGCCCGGCCACAGCCGCACGGGAAGCGGCGCGATGCAAACTTCACCAGCATTGTTCTGCTCAGCGAATTCCTGAAGACGCCTCGCCAGCCGAAGCACAACATACTGATAGCGATACGTGGGATGGGGTGGCATAACAAGCTTCCCCTCGGAAAGTTCCACATGGCGGTTCGTATCCGGTAGCGCGAAATAGTCCGCCTCGGTCCACTGTCCCTGAGGCGGGAACAATTGCGCCACCGGCGCCCATGCTTCCCGAACCACATCCACCTCACCCATCCTGCCCTCCGCTGACTGCAGACAGCCGACTGCTGGCGCGGACCGCCGACCGCCGCCCACTACCGGTCCACGTCGCCCAGCACGATGTCGATGCTCCCGATGATGGCCACCAGGTCCGCGACCATGTGCCCCTTGGCCAGCAAGGGCAACAATTGCAAATTGGCAAACGAGGGCGTGCGGAAGTGCACCCGCTGCGGCTTGGGGCCGCCGTTGCCCTCCAGGTACACGCCCAGTTCCCCTCGCGGGGATTCCACGGCCACGTACACCGCGCCTTTGGGCGCCTTGAAACCCTCGGTCCAGTACTTGAAGTGGTGGATGACCGCCTCCATGCTGTGGGCCAGTTCCGACTTGGGCGGCGGCACGAACTTGCGGTTCTGGGTGCGCACCGGCTGGCCCTCGGTCTTCTTCAGCCATTCCAGGGCCTGGCGCACGATCTTCACCGATTGCCGCATCTCCTCCATGCGCACCAGGTAGCGGGCGTAGACGTCGCCCTCTTCCCGCACCGGGATGTCGAAGTCCAGGGCGTCGTAGATAAGGTAGGGCCGGGCCTTGCGGATGTCGTACTTGATGCCCGAACCCCGCAGCACCGGACCCGTCGCGCCCCAGCGGATGGCGTCTTCCTTCTTGAGCACGCCGATGCCCACGGTGCGCTGCTTGAACAGGGGATTTTCGGTCAACAAATCCTCGTATTGCTGAATACGGCGGGGGAAGTAATCGATGAAGCGCTTGACCGCGTCGTAAAAATCCTCGGGAACATCACGCCACAAACCGCCGGGACGGATGTACGTGGTCATCATGCGCTGGCCGGAGACCAACTCGAAGATTTCCAGAATCATCTCCCGTTCCCGGAAGCAGTACAGGAACACGGACATGGCCGCCAGGTCCAGGGCATGGGTGCCCAGCCACACCAGGTGGGAAGCAATCCGCTGCAATTCAACCAGGATGGTACGGATGACCTGAGCCCGTTCCGGGATGTCATCTTGAATGCCCACCAGTTTCTCCACGGCCATGGAATAGACCAGGTTGTTCCCCATGGTGTTCAGGTAGTCCAGCCGGTCCACCATGACCTCGGCCTTGATGTAGTTCTTGGCCTCCATGTTCTTTTCCACGCCGGTGTGGAGGAAGCCGATATCCGGCACGCAGTTGACGATGACCTCGCCATCCAGTTCCAACATGAGCCGCAACACCCCATGGGTGGAGGGGTGCTGGGGCCCCATGTTGAGAATCATGGTTTCGCCTTCGATGGCCCGCTCGGTGAAGAGGTGGCGCAGTTCGTCCGCGGTAATTTCCATCTGTTGTAAAGTCATGGCTGCCTCCCCGAAGATCAGCGGTACAAGGCAATCCACCCAGCCAGCAAAGAGAGCAGGGAAAGCCAAATCCCAAACAGCGCCAACATGAAGTTCATCTGGCGCTGCAATCCTTCCAGGCGCTGCAAGATAGCTTTGCGTTCCTGAGCCGCGGCTTCGAAACGGGCATCCATCTCCCGCATCAGGGCCTCAAAGCGCTGTTGCAAGGCCTTGCGTTCCTGGGCCGCGGCTTCGAAGCGGGCCTCCATCCCCCGCATCAGGGCCTCGAAGCGCTTTTCCATGGCCTGTTGCAAGGC